>JACOSX010000080.1 GCA_016178625.1 Ignavibacteria bacterium | reverse complement strand
GTGAGATCGTCTCAATCGACGTTGGTGTGAAAAAGAATAATTTTTACGGCGATGGTGCCTGGACATTCCAAGTCGGTAAGATTAGTCAAGATAAAACATAGTTGATGAAGGTTACCGAAGAGTCACTCTACAAAGGCATTGAACAGGCGCGAGCTGGCAAAAGAGTGCATGATATCTCGGCTGCTGTTCAGTCGTATGTGGAACGAGAGGGATTCTCCATCGTGCGGGATCTCGTCGGCCATGGTGTGGGGCGTAATCTTCACGAAGAACCTGCAGTTCCGAATTTTGGTGAAGCAGGAACCGGACCGGTTCTCCATAAGGGAATGACCCTCGCGATTGAGCCAATGGTGAATTTGGGCGGGTACCGTGTCCACATTGGTCAGGACGGATGGACGATTCGAACAGCTGACGGGACGCCGTCGGCGCATTTTGAGCATACTGTTCTCGTAACGGATAATGAACCTGAAATACTCACAAGATAACATCGTGAATGGCTAAGCAAGGTCCGATTACGATGGATGGCGTTATCACCGACACCTTGCCGAATGCGATGTTTCGTGTGAAGCTCGATAACGGTCACGAGATCCTTGCTGTCATTTCTGGAAAGATGCGCATGCACTACATTAAAATTCTTGTTGGAGATAAGGTGACCGTTGAAATGTCTCCCTATGACCTCTCCAAAGGTCGTATCACGTATCGATATAAGTAAGAGGAAAGAGCATGAAAGTACGTTCATCAGTAAAGCGATTGTGCGACAACTGCAAGATTATACGCCGCAAGGGTACAGTGAGGGTGATCTGCAAAAATCCCAAGCACAAACAGCGGCAGGGTTAATTCTCTGAATCGCACAAGAGTATTATTTTGAAAGGATAACACAGCGTGGCTCGTATTGCAGGCATAGATTTACCAAAGAACAAGAGAGCAGAAATAGGGTTGACCTATATTTTCGGTATCGGTCGGACCAGCGCCCATCGCATTCTTGATCAAGCAGGCATCAATTACGGAAAGCGAATCTCCGAACTGAACGATGATGAAGTGGCAAAGATTCGTTCCATCATCACGTCTGACTTCAAAGTTGAGGGCGCACTGCGCAGTGAAACGCAAATGAACATCAAGCGCCTGATGGACATTAACTCCTACCGTGGGCTGCGTCATCGCAAAGGGCTCCCGGTCAGGGGGCAGCGCACGAGAACAAATGCCAGAACGCGAAAAGGTAAACGTAAGACTGTCGCTGGAAAGAAGAAAGTCGCGGCGAAGAAGTAACCACCATCCGACATTTGTCGGGTGCTAATACGGAGAACTGAATGGGAAAACAAACACAAGCAGCTGCCCCTCAAACGGCGGCGAAGAAGAAAAAGAAAATTCAGGTTGATATCACCGGTAAGGTGTTCATTAAGGCAACCTTTAATAATGTCATCGTCACGATCACTGATGTGTATGGCAACGTTATCAGTTGGTCGTCCGCGGGACGCAACGGGTTCAAGGGCTCACGAAAGAATACGCCGTTTGCCTCTCAAGTGACAACTGAGGCTGCTGCAAAGGAAGCATTCGATCTCGGTCTCCGCAAGGTTGACGTCTATGTGAAAGGTCCCGGCTCGGGGCGTGAGGCGGGGATACGGTCGTTGCAGACTGTAGGAATGGAAGTGATGAGCATACGTGATATCACGCCGATTCCACATAACGGTTGCCGTCCTCCAAAGCGGCGACGCGTGTAGCAAGCAAGTTCATGTTCATTCATTAAGGAACCTATGGGAAGATACATCGAAGCAAGCTGTAGATTGTGTCGGAGGGAGCGACAGAAATTATTCCTCAAAGGCACAAAATGTTTTACGGAAAAGTGTCCGGTCGAACGACGAGGATACCCGCCGGGTCAACATGGACAATCACGCCGTCAGAAAATCTCCGAGTATGGAGTTCAATTGCGCGAGAAGCAAAAAATCCGTCGTATGTACGGATTGCAGGAAGTCCAATTCCGTAACTACTTCGAGAAAGCGCTACGTCAGTCTGGACGCACCGGTGAGACCCTCGTGAAAATGTTGGAGCGCCGTCTCGATAACGTGGTGTACCGGCTTGGTTTTGCACCGTCTCGGAAAGCTGGTCGGCAACTCGTTAGTCATGGTCACATCCTCGTGAACAAGCAGCCGGTAAACGTTCCATCGTACCTATTGAAGGCTGGTGACATCGTGCAAGTTCAAGAGAAAAGCAAGAAGCTCGACGTCATCCATTCCTCAATGAAACGGATGAAAGACAGCGCCATGCTTCCCTGGCTGAGTCTCGATAAGGCGACGATGACGGGTACATTCTTAACCGTCCCTGAACGTGCCGACGTTCCGCTCAACGCGAACGAACAGTTGATCGTTGAATTGTATTCAAAATAATGATTTCATCATAACCTATTAGAGTATTCTAACTGATGACTAACGAATTGGATGTTTGGGAGAAGGAAACTATGATCACAACCAATTATCAAATGCCCGAAAAAGTTCAGCTTGATGAGAACAATTACTCGAACACGTTCGGGAGATTTATCTTACAGCCGCTGGAGAAAGGATTTGGCGTTACGATCGGGAATGCATTCCGCAGGGTGCTCCTCTCGTCGCTTTCTGGAACGGCATTTACAGCGATCCGTATTGAAGGGGTGCTCCATGAGTTTTCCACCATCACTGGTGTCGTTGAAGACGTTTCAGAAATTATCCTGAATCTCAAAGCAGTACGGCTAAAGCTGATCAACAAGAAGCTCAATCGCCTTGTGGTTGAGCTGAAGGGTCCGAAGGATTTCACTGCTGCCGATATCCAGAAAGCAAATCCGGAGATAGAAATCCTCAATCCAAATCAACATATTGCAACACTCAATGCAGGGTCGAGTTTTGAGATGGAACTGCGGATCGGCCGGGGCAAGGGATATGTTGCTGCGGAAGATAATACTTCGCCTGATCAGACCGCCGGCTTGATTGCGATCGACTCAATCTTCACCCCGATCAAGAACGTTCGATATTTAGTTGAGACGACACGCGTCGGTCAGCAAACGGATTATGAAAAACTCATCCTCGAAATCGAAACTGATGGCTCGATTGCTCCGGATGACGCTCTCGCCCAGGCAGCAAACATCCTGCGTGACCATATTCAGCTCTTCCTGAGTTTTGATATTGAAACGGAAGCACATGAAGAAGCGCTCGAGAAAGATTCCGAGTTTGCACGCATCAGAAAGATCCTGCAAATGAATGTTGATGAGCTGGAGCTTTCCGTTCGCTCACATAATTGTCTCCGCGCAGCAAATATCAAGACCATCGCCGACCTCGTGCGTAGGGATGAGCCTGAGTTGTTGAAGTTCCGTAACTTTGGGCGGAAGTCGCTCGCTGAGCTTTCGGAAATCATCGAGCAGTTTGGCCTCAGTTTCGGGATGGACGTCGATAAGTATCTCCACAACGGGAACGATTAACTCTTAGAGATAGGAACACCAATGCGTCACAGAAAATCTGGAAGAAAACTTGGAGTAACAGCAAGCCACAGGAAATCAATGCTTGCTGCGCTCTCGACTGCGCTCCTGCGACATAAGAAGATTCGCACAACTGTTGCGAAAGCTAAAGAGACGAGGATGGTTGTCGAGAAGCTCATCACACGGGCGAAGAATGCCGTCGCAGCAGAGGGCGACAAGAAGAATATCCACGCTCGCCGGATGATCGCTCGCTACATCAAAGACCGTGAGGTTGTGAAAGAATTGTTCACGGAGATCGCTCCGAAGGTCGTAAACCGTCCGGGCGGATACACACGAGTGGTGAAACTTGGCCAACGCTTTGGCGACGGTGCTGAAGTTGCGGTACTGGAGCTTGTCGATTATAACACCGGACAAGAAACAGCCAAAGCAGCCGCGAAGGCAAAAGCCAAGAAAGACAAAGCCACGAAGAAAGAAGAAGCGAAGGCATCGGCTGAGAAGAAGGAAGAGAAGAAAGTGTAACGTATCTTATATCGATCAATGAAGGAGTCCTAGCAGTTAGGGGCTCCTTTTTTTTGTTGGGAGTGCCCCTGAGAGTTCTGTGCATTCCCAACTGGAGGTTCGGAACGAGGAACCGGCGCCTATCCTACTGAATCGTCTCGATCATCCAACCTCTTTCTCCATCGAACCTTTCCTTTCTTCATTCGATTCACCAGAACATTCCGCACGGAGATTTTCCACTTTGGTGTCTTCGATTCGGGAGACTGCGGTTGCCGGTCTTCTCCATCGAGGTTGCCATGCGATTCAACGATGGTAAAAATATCTTCCGATGACACCCATTGTCTTCTGGGTACGTGTCTTCGAAGAATGCTCCAAATTGTATACGCAGCGATCATTGAGGCTCCTTTCTGCTTTCATCCCGACATCGCGTCCCTTCGGTGGACTGCCATGAGGATGCAGCTTGCTGATCAGTTCTTTCATTTTTTTTGGTTCCGTTTCTACTATTTGCGGTGTTTGCAGGCATCCTCTTGCCGGGCCGACGTTTTACCTTCCCGTGTTGTTCTTCTTCGGTCTCCACTCGCGGTGAACTTCCCCGCTGGTGTTTCGTAGAATATTCATTCTGCTCCATGTTGATCTCTCTCCTCTCTAGTTTGTGCGTAGTGCTGCGACCGTGTAGATGTGATGAACTGAGCGACGATGTCGAGATGCCTGTTCGGAGGATAATGGAGAAGCAGCGTAGGGAAGACAGTGCGAAGTAGGTTAATGACGAACGCTGTTTTCCGAAAGTACCCCTTGCGAGCCGCGTGATGTCGCGTTGGATGTGCGGCGAGCGCAACGAGTCAATTGTCACTCTATTAATGTACCCCTAATCTTCACGAATAGCAAGTAAGTGGTAGAAACAAGTCGGGGTTCCAACTCGAATGTGGTGGTTTGAAATCCCAATGCAGCAATATGAGTTCTCAAATGATGAGTAAATCGGGAATCAGAAGTAACATCTGAGCGAGTTATCTCCGATGTGTCCTCGGGCGAACGACTACCAACAACAGAGATTGGAGAGCAATGACAAGGAGGCGTACGAACCGCCCTTGCATTTTTCTCAAGAAATATTGTATCTTCTTTACAGTCATTTTTTAGGAAGCGTTTGAGATGGATCAGCGACAGAAGGAAGTTCTTTCCTAACCCCGCGATGAAACGGAGGTGGAAGGTTTTGTTGACGCGTCTCTAGGGCGAGGGTCTACGCATTCTATAATCGTCTTAATACATAGGAAGTTCACACGTCTTATCAATTTCTATCACGTTGCTCGTGGCTGTTCTGTTTGCCCGTTCGGCGCACTCAAGCTTGCTCTGAACATTCCCCTTTTTGTTTATCCCCCTCAAAATCCGTATTTTGGTTTGTTGTTCCCTTGCTCTTACTCTTGTCACTCTGAGCGGAGCGAAGTTTCTCACTCTCTTGGTTTCGGGAATACCTTCAGTGTTGGGATGCTTCACTTCGTTTAGCATGACAATGCTGGCATGGGAACTGAAGCAGGGCGACGATGTATGGTGTCACCTTATGAGTATTCATCCATTAATTTGGTGTTAATGCCGTATCCATTCTCCGGCATAGAAAAGAAGTGGCGGGAATACTGGGACAAGCACGAGACATTCAGGGTCGTTGAAGACCCGTCGAGGCAGAAACTGTACGTGCTCGTTATGTTCCCGTACCCGTCTGGCGCTGGGCTCCATGTGGGGCACCCGGAAGGGTACACTGCTACCGACATTTACTGCCGCTTCAAGCGTATGCGCGGCTACAACGTCCTCCACCCAATGGGATGGGACGCGTTCGGGCTTCCTGCCGAACGCTACGCCATGCAGACCGGCATCCATCCTTCTATCACAACCGCCGAGAACATCGCCACATTCAAGCGGCAGATTAAGATGCTCGGTCTCTCGTACGATTGGTCTCGGGAGATCAACACCACCGATCCCACTTACTACAAATGGACGCAGTGGATTTTTCTTAAAATCTATGATTCGTGGTACGACTATCGAGTGCAAAGAGCTCGCCCGATTTCGGAGCTGATTCGTGAGTTCGAGCAACATGGGTGCTCACAAATCGATTGTTCGTTGTATTGCGATGATGACCATTGTTGTTTTATCGCGAGCGGGTGGACGCAGATGTCGCGAGTCGAACAACACAATGTACTGGCACAATTCCGTCTTGCGTATCTGGCGAAGATGCCCGTGAACTGGTGTCCCGACCTTGGCACCGTGCTCGCAAACGAGGAAGTCGAGGAGTGGGTGAGCAAGGGCTATATCGTCGAGAGGCGCAACATGAAACAATGGATGCTGCGGATTACTGCCTACGCAGAACGGTTGGAACAGGATCTTAAGGATCTTGACTGGCCCCCCGGCATCGTCGAGATGCAGCGCAATTGGATCGGACAGTCGGAGGGAGCGGAAGCGGATTTTGCAATCAAGAATTCCAGCAAGGTCATTCGAGTCTTCACAACGAGACCCGGCACCGGCGCAATCATGGCTGTGCCCGGACAGGACGAGCGCGACTGGGAATTTGCAGAGGTTTTCAATCTGCCGATTGTCCGAACTGTCCGTCCGCCTAAACACTTTAAAGGCAAAGCATATTTGGGCGATGGTCCCGCCATCGACAGCGACTTCCTCGATGGACTGCACGTGGAAGACGCGAAGAAAAAGATGATCGAATGGCTTGAGAAACATGGCATCGGCAAGCGATCGATCAACTACAAGCTGCGCGATTGGCTGTTCTCGCGGCAGCGGTATTGGGGTGAACCGTTCCCACTGATCTATTTGGAGGATGGAACGGTGAAGGCGCTGCCTGAACGCGAGCTTCCGGTGCTGTTGCCGGATAGCAAGTCGTTCAAGCCAAGCGAAACCGGCGAGTCGCCACTGGCAACAATCGACCGGTGGGTGAACACGATCGACCCGGAGACTGGAAAACCCGCTCGCCGTGAAACACATACGATGCCGCAATGGGCTGGCTCGTGCTGGTACTACCTCCGGTACCTCGATCCGCAGAACAATAAAGAGTTCGTCGCTCGTGACAAGGAACGATATTGGATGCCCATCGATCTGTACGTTGGTGGGGCGGAACATGCAGTGCTGCATCTCTTATACGCGCGCTTCTGGCATAAAGTCCTTTACGATCTCGGATATCTCACCACAAAGGAACCGTTCCGGCGGTTGATTAATCAGGGAACGATCCTTGGTGAAGATGGACAGAAGATGTCGAAGTCCCGCGGTAATGTGGTGAATCCCGACGATGTTGTGAAGGAGTACGGCGCTGACTCGATGCGTCTGTTTGAAATGTTCATGGGACCGCTCACCGACTCCAAGCCCTGGTCGATGCGGGGTGTAGAGGGCGTGTACCGTTTCCTCAACCGTGTCTGGCGGATGATGGTGGCTGAGGATACGGGACAGCTCCTTTCGTCCATAAAGGATGTGCCGCTGACTCCTGAGGACGAGCGGTTGCTTCACCAGACGATCAAGAAAGTCACGACCGACATCGAGACGCTCAACTTCAACACTGCCATCGCACAGATGATGATCTTTGTTAATGAGTTCTTGAGCCGCGAGACGAAGCCCAGAGCTACAATGGAAACATTCGTGCTCTTGCTCTCACCGTTCGCACCACACATCGCGGAGGAACTGTGGGAGAAACTTGGTCATACGCAATCGCTTGTCTACGAACCCTGGCCCCTCTACGACGAGGGGAAAACAGCCGTTGATACGGTCGAGATGGTTGTGCAAGTAAATGGCAAGGTGCGCACAAAATTCTCCGTGCCGATCAATATGGATGAAGAGCTGTTAAAGAAGAAGGTGCTTAATGACGATAGCGTCAAACGACATCTCGATGGGAAACAGATCGTCAAGATCGTAATTGTAAAGAATAAGCTTGTGAGTTTGGTGGTCAAATGATCATACGCTCATTCCTGATTCCCTCTTCCACGACGTGACTATGCCCAAACTTTCCGCAATTGTGATCACCTACAACGAAGAACGCAATATCGAACGCTGTCTCCGTAGTATCCAGTGGACAGATGAGATAATCGTGGTCGACTCGTTCAGTACCGACCGAACAGTTGAGCTTGCCAAATCGTTCACGAGCCATATTCTCCAGCACGAATACGACGGTGACATTGCTCAGAGGGAGCGAGGGTTTGGGCAAGCAACTGGCGATTGGCTATTCTATATTGATGCAGATGAGGAAGTTTCTCTTGAACTTAAGGATGATGTCCGAAGAGAGATAACCTCTGCAACTGCAAAGGACGGATATCTCATTCCTCGCGCTGTTTCAATTTTTGGGAAATGGATATATCACGGAGGCTGGTATCCCGATTACACGTTGCGATTATTCAGACGCGGTAAGTATTTTCCCAAGCGCGCCGAGGTTCACGGCGGTTTTGCCGTTCGAGGTGAGACTGGTACCCTCAAGGGGCAATTGTATCATTACACGTATGAGACCATCGAGCAGTACGTTTCGAAGATGAACGACTACACTTCGCTTCAAGTGTCTGACAAGCTTAACACCAATCCATCGATGGAAGTAGGTACATCGAAAATTGTGTTGAGCCCGCTCTCACACTTCGTCCGCAAGTACGTCTCGAATAAAGGATATCGTGATGGCATTCATGGGTTCGTTCTTGCTGTGCTTGGTGCGATCTACACGCTCTCATTGTACGCGAAGATCTGGGAATATCGGATGCGTAAGCGAGAGGGCAGAGGTCTGATGCCGCCGATTACAAATCTTGAACTCCGCAACGCCAAGCGACTGTGATCATTTGGGAATGACGTCCCGACCGTGAAACGATCTGTAACATTAGTGATTGCCGTGTACAATGCAGTGCGATATTTGGAACTCATTCTCGCGGCACTCGAGCGCCAATCGTTTCATGAGTTTGAAGTGATCATTGCCGATGATGGTTCAGGTCTGGAGATGCGGAGGTTCATTGAGAGCGTTCAATCGACGGTTCAATTTCCGATGCAACATGTTTGGCATGAAGATCAAGGATTCCGCAAGAATAGGATGCTCAATCGTGCCATTGCTACATCTCAATCTGATTATCTTATCTTCATCGATGGTGACTGTCTCCCCCACAGGGAATTTCTTTCAGATCATTGGTCAAACCGCAGGCAGAATGTGGTGCTATGTGGACGGCGGGTGAATTTTAGCAAGCCGATCACTGAACGACTGACACTCGATGACATTCGATCCGGCAAGTTTGAGAGAATATCGTTTGCGCTCTTGCTTGATGGGTTGTTAGCCCGGAGTAGCAACCTTGAGGATGCTATCCGCATCAAGAACAGAGTCATTCGAAGCTTGCTTCATCGAAATCGAGCGCGTATCCTCGGGTGCAATTTTTCGGTAGAGAAGAGACTACTTGAACAGGTCAATGGATTCAATGAAGATTATCAAGCACCCGGACTCGGTGAAGATTCGGACATTGCTTACAGGCTAGAGTTGATCGGTGCTCGGTTGATGACACTGAGGTACCTCGCGGTGTTATTTCATCTCTATCATCCCAGGACCCACGTTGGCGACGTGAGCAGAAAGATTTTTGAACAAGTCGTTGCTGCCGGAGATCCTATCTGTCGGCACGGGCTACGAAATATGGACGCAGTCGAACGATGAATTCACTCAACACGTATTTTCGTGTCATCCGGTACGCTCGACCTTACTGGAAACACATTGGGTTGTCGATTGGCTGTACGATCTTCTATTCGGTCTTCAGCGGTGCCTCGATCTATTTTTTTATTCCACTGCTTGACATTTTGTTTCATCCGGAACGATCGGTCGGCGGCGGTACTGCAGACGCACTGAGAATTCCGTTCGGTTTCGCCGGTGTGTTTGAACATGCAAAACAATATTTTGTCTCGTTCGTCTTCAGCGGCACACAACTCGATGCTCTCTTCAAGATCTGTCTTGTCATTGTCGTTGCGTTTGCCCTCAAGAACTTCTTCGGCTATATGCAATCCTA
>JACOSX010000077.1 GCA_016178625.1 Ignavibacteria bacterium | reverse complement strand
CTCTTGTGTCCCAATGATGAATTAACAAAATTCATATCGTACCAACTGGCAGCGTAGCCTCTGAAACGTTTTACACAGAAAAAAGGACTTGACCAGTTTCACATGAAGGGTAAGATTTCTTTTCGCATTGTGGTTATGACGTGCGCGTTCTTCGGAACGATTGGTGCCGGAGTTCTCTCGGCACAGCAACCTCCGACGCACTACATTTATAAACACGACCGAATCGAGCTCCAACTTGATCCATCTGCCCTTGCCGTGCAGTATGATTTGAAGACAACAAGCACACAACAAATCTCTGATGCCGCCGCGGCGGGTGTACGAACTATCTCAACTCGATCACTAGGGTTTGGATTCTGGAATGTACATGACCTTCAGAAGCCCTTTAATGATGCATCGGAAGCTAACATTCAAATCAAGAAACTGGTTGGCTCACCGGATGTGAAATTCGTTTCTCCGGTATTTCGTGGAAGCAATAACAGTCCTATCATCATCACGCCCGATATTCTTGTTCAGCTTAAGTCGGAATATATCGCTAATGCTCCTTCATTGCTGCAGACGATAGCAGCAGATGCAGACATTGTCACTGAAAACTTTGGGAACATGAAGGGTGCGTTTAAGCTGCACAGCAGATTAAAGAGCGGGTTTGATGTGCTGGCGACGGCCAATAGATTAGTCGAGGGAGGGTACGCAGAATGGTCTGAGCCAGATATGATCATCACAGGCAGGGGCGAACTCATTCCGAACGATCCTCTCTTTCCGAAACTGTGGGGTATTCACAACACCGGTCAATTCGGAGGAACACCCGGCGCTGACATGAAAGGTGATCTTGCTTGGAATATTACTACTGGCGACACGTCTGTGAAAGTTATGGTTATCGATTGCGGGGTCCAGCAGGATCATCCAGACATTCATCAGCGTCCTGGAATGGATTTCACGGGTCAAGGCGGCGGCGGGGGTCCCGTAAATTCCTGTGACAATCATGGAACGGCCGTGGCGGGATGTGTGTCTGCGATCATCAATAATGGTGTTGGTGTTGTCGGTATTGCGCCGACCTGTTATGTCATCTCGGCGCGAACGTTAATTGCTAATTCCAGTTGCGACAATACTTTTATGTCTCAAATAAGCTGGACGGTCAATGCGCTTGCATACGCTGGATCCAACGGGATACGAATTACTAATTTCAGCAACCAATTCTTCACCGCTCCTTCCAGTGCGCTTGAAGCTGAATACCAGTACACACACGATAGTTTAAATGTCGTACATTTTGCAGCTGCTGGCAATGGAAACACCTCAATATATTACCCTGCTTCAATTCCTGTCGTCAACGCTGTAACGGCACTCAACAGCACCGGCTCGCTCGCATCATTCAGCAACCACGGTGTTGGGCTTGATTTTTCCGCTCCGGGCGACTCAATCTACACAACCGACCGAACGGGCAGCGCCGGCTTCACGTCGGGCGACTATATAAACTACCGAGGCACAAGTTTTGCCTCACCGTACGTCGCAGGGGTTGCGGCACTGATCCTTTCACGCTTCCCAACCTTCACTGCTACCCAAGTTGAACAGAAACTTCAAAATTCTTGTGTCGATCTCGGTACTCAAGGATATGATCTCACCTATGGTTGGGGATTCGTGAATGCCTACAATGCAATCCGCTCCTCATGCATTATCATCCCTCCGACAAATATCACGACGCCGGTCGATCCGGGTCAGTGTGGTGCTATCGTCAACTTCCCGACTCCGGTAACAACCGGAAACTGCAGTCCCGTAACGTGCACGCCACCGTCAGGATCGTTCTTCACAGTCGGAACGACAACAGTTATTTGTGCCGATACGTCTGGTGATCATTGTATATTCACAGTGACTGTAACGGGCGGGAGTATTGCGTCGGGAGTGTTGCGGGATGACTTCAACAGAGCAGACGGACCATTGCTAGGAACCAACAAATGGGTGTTGATACAAAACCAACCCTCTGGTGGATCGATGGCAGTAGTTAATAACGCGATGCAGCCCACGAGCACTGGAGGCAACTTGAATTATGGCGGCATCGTTTGGGATTCGCTGGTCAGCGCTGGTACAGAGGCAAGTATTACAGTCACCCAGAAGAGTGGCAATACAAACAATTCGTCGCTGTTCATCTATGCACGAATGAACAACAAGGACTTTAACACAGGCACAGGCTACCGTCTACGCTTCTTGGAACAATCGGGGGCTGATCTCATTGAAATCCAAAAGGTCGGACCTGGATATTCAACATCCAGCGTGTTGGCTTCAACGAATATCGAGATCAATTCCGGAGACTTTATAACTTTTAGAGTGCTCTGTGACAATAAGACGATGGTTGGATTAGTGAACGGAGTGATGTGACCCCTTTGCGCCGGACGGTAAGAATGGTTAAGTTGGGCGGAAAGGAGAATCGTGGTTATGGGTCGACGGCGATTTACAAAGGAATTGAAGATAGAAGTTGTCCAAGAGGTAGAG
>JACOSX010000074.1 GCA_016178625.1 Ignavibacteria bacterium | reverse complement strand
GTCAAGCGATGGCTCGTGTGCGGTAATAACGACAATGCGGTGCTTGGGGCAGTGCGTGCGATGGAAGGACGAGGCTATGATGCAGAGAGGGTTATTGGTATCGGGATCAACGGCACGGATTGCATTGGCGAATTCCAAAAGGAACAACCCACCGGATTCTACGCTTCCATCCTCCTTGCGCCTCGTCGACACGGATTTGAAACAAGTGAGATGCTGTACAAATGGATCAAGGACGGCATCGAGCCACCGCAAGAGACCTACACGAGAGGAATCCTTATTACACGTGAGACCTATCAACAAATCATGAAAGAGCAAGGACTCTTGTGACTCATTGCCTGCAGTTCGAGTCCGTTAGTAAGAGCTTCCCCGGAGTCAAAGCACTTGATAGCGTGAATTTTAGCGTCGCTGCTGGAAGTGTTCATGCCTTGCTCGGTGAAAATGGTGCGGGAAAGAGTACGCTGCTTAAGATCCTGAGCAGCATCTACAGGCTTGATAACGGGAAACTCCTGCTGAACGATGCGGAGCAACATTTTCGGTCAGCGGCAGACGCTATTCATGCAGGCATTGCTGTGATCTACCAAGAACTTCACCTCGTGCCAGAGATGAGTGTTGCTGAGAATCTCTTCCTTGGACATCTCCCGTGCCGATATGGAATTGTGGACCGAAAGACGTTGCAGAAGTATACCCTCGAGCAACTCACCGTGTTAGGAGAAGACATTCCACCCTCAACGAAAGTCTCCAGACTTCCGGTTGCGCAACGCCAGATGGTGGAAATAGCTAAAGCATTGACCCGCCGCGCCAAGGTCATTGCTTTCGATGAGCCAACCAGCAGTCTTTCGGATCAGGAGACGAAAAAACTCTTTGCCATTATCCGTGAGCTGAAAAACCGAGGGCACATGATTATTTATGTCTCGCATCGGTTAGAAGAGATATTTGAAATCTGCGACGCCGCAACGGTGCTGCGCGACGGACAGTGTGTTGAAACATTTTCGGACATGAGCAAAGTGACCAGCAACGATTTAGTTCAACGCATGGTGGGTCGACCAATCAACGACATCTACCACTATGAACGACGACCGCACGGCGGATCTGCATTGGAGGTTCGGGAGTTGATGGGTCCCGGGCTGGCCGAGCCTGCATCGTTTTCCGTGGAGAAGGGAGAGATCCTCGGAGTGTTTGGCTTGATCGGCGCCGGACGAACTGAGCTTCTCAAACTAACCTATGGTGCCACTCGTGCAACTGCAGGAACTGTGAGTGTGGCTGGAAAACCTCTAAGGCTTACAAACCCTTCCACGACAATCCGCAGTGGGCTGATGTTTTGTTCTGAAGATCGCAAGAAGGAGGGGATTTTCCCCTTGCGGTCAGTGATGGAAAATATCAATCTTAGCACACGGCACTCTCTCTCGGTACGTGGATGGCTGATTAACGAACGTCGCGAGCGCGAGAATGCTTCTCGACAGGTAGAAAAACTTATAATCAAAACTCCTTCACTTCGACAACTCATCGTCTATCTTTCCGGTGGCAACCAGCAGAAGGTAGTGCTTGCGCGGTGGCTCAGTGCGGCGATCAATGTGATGTTGCTGGACGAGCCAACTCGAGGAATTGACGTTGGCGCCAAAAGCGAGATTTACTCGATCATTTACGATTTAGCTCGGCAGGGTATCGGCATCGTCGTGGTTTCCAGCGAGCTGCCCGAAGTGCTTGGCATCTCAGACAGAATCCTCGTGATGCGTGAAGGTCGCATCGTTGCATCACTCCTACGCTCTGAATCGAATGAAGAACGATTGCTGTACCTTGCTCTCCCCCCAACACCCAGCTCGGGAGTGCGATCGGCAGTATGACGCGCTTGAATTCTATATCCTCAACGGCTAATCGTTTTCAATTGCTCTGGGAGAATAGTGGGATGGCGATCGTCTTTGTCGTTCTCTTTGTTGTCATCTCAATGTTTGTTCCGAATTTTTTCAGTTGGATAAACATGAGTGGCCTTGCCCTCTCTGTAGCAACTGTCGGTATCATCGCCTGCACGATGGTGTTTTGTCTTGCAGCAGGTGACTTTGATCTTTCGGTTGGCTCGGTGGTCGCTTGTGCAGGTGTGCTGGCAGCGGTTGTGATCGATAGGACTAATAGCGCGGCGCTGGGTATTACCGCGGGTATTCTTGCAGGTGGAGTGGTTGGGTTGATCAACGGGATCGTCATCGCTGGCATCGGCATTAACGCCCTCATCACGACGCTGGCTACGATGCAGATCGCACGTGGGTTATCGTATATCATCTCGGACGGAAAAGCGATCGGCGTTCGAGAGACAAGTTTTTTTGCGCTCGGGATTTCTGCTTGGTTGGGTGTCCCAACACCTGTGTGGATTATGATTGTGTGCTTTATTGTATTCGGTGTCTTGCTGAACCGCACAACCTTTGGTCGCAACAATCTCGCCATCGGGGGGAATAAAGAGGCAGCACACCTCGCTGGAATTGCTGTGACTCGAACCAAGATCACCACGTTCACGATGCAGGGATTGATCGCTGGGTTCGCTGGAGTCATTCTCGCATCTCGCATGACCAGCGGCCAGCCCGCTACCGCACAGGGACTGGAGCTTCAGGTGATCTCTGCCTGTGTGCTCGGAGGGGTCTCTCTGACTGGCGGGGTAGCGACAATGAGTGGCGTCGTTGTCGGTGTGCTGATCATGGGTACCGTCCAAAATGCAATGAATCTATTAAACATTTCAACGTTTTATCAGTACGTTGCCAGCGGTGGGGTTCTTCTATCAGCAGTGTTGGTGGATCGGTTGAAGCAGAGGTCAAGGGTATGAAACTGACCCTGGCGTTATTAAATCGGGACTGATCAAATGCTTCCGGCAGTATTCCGTGAGCGTCCCTTGAGTGCTCCTCTATCGAACATCGAAAGAAACATTTGAGATTGGAAACACCCACAATCAACCTACTCATCTGTCGGTTAGACTGTTCCGAGGGAATCAAACATTACACTGGTCACTTACAATGAAAACGAAACGCCCGACCTAAGGTCGGGCGTTTCGTTTTCGTAGCGGGGGCGGGACTTGAACCCGCAGCCTTTGGGTTATGAGCCCAACGAGCTACCAATTGCTCCACCCCGCGATCATTGTGTATACAATATACGAAATAAGCCGCGGCAAGTCAAACACGCTCAGGTCACTTCAACCAACCTTGTTCTCGATACCATTGCACGGTATTCTTGATTCCGTCTTCGAGTGTGAGCGCTTCCCTGAATTCTAACTCCTTTTTCGCTTTTGCGATGCTGCATGTCCACGCATCCTGAACTATATCTCTTGCCTTCTCGAAATTAAGCAGAACAGGTTTGTGGCTGAGCAGACCTACTAACTCGGAAAATCCGGCTATTGTATAAACACCAAATTCAGGCACCCGTATGCGGAACACTTTCTTGTCCATGATCCGCGCGGTGATTTCCCCCACCTCGCGCCAATTGTAAAACCGTTCACTGGAAATGAAGTATGTTTGACCGATACTCTTCGGATGCTCGCCCGCGAGAATAATTCCATTGACCAAATCTCGGACATGAATAAGACTGACGGTCTTATTGTTGAAGCCGATCATCGGTTGTAGTCCCTTATTCATTGCATTAAAAAATTCGAAGACATCCTTGTCACGAGGTCCGTACACCGCGGGAGGACGCGTGATGGTAATCGCTAAGGAATCCATCATTTTCAAACATTCCTTCTCCGCTTCCATTTTGCTTCTGCCGTAGGCTGTGATCGGATGAAATGGTGTCCGCTCATCGACGGCAACGCCATTCATGCTTGGACCAACAGCGGCTTGGCTACTGACATGCACGAATCTTCTCGGTTTTGGATTGACAACGTTGACTGCCTCGAGCAGATTCCGCGTTGCAACGTGGTTTGCCTGAAAATATTCGGCTTTCGTCTTTGCTTTCGTGAGTCCTGCGAGGTGATAAATGTAATCCATGCCCTCGACTGCTTTTCTCAAGGCTTGCTCATCAAACAGATCTCCGTACATGTAATCAATCGGAAGATGTTTGATCCAAACCGGATTGGAAGTCTTCCGTACCAAGCATCGGAGCTGGTAGCCTTTCTTGTGAAGTTCTTCAATAAGATGACTTCCGATAAAACCTGTTGCTCCTGTAATGAGTACTCGCATGGAATGAACTACATGTTAGCGATTAGAAGACCGATGTCGAGTGGAACGGTTAATTGACTTTTAAACTCGAATGAAGTATATTAAAAAAAATTTTGGTACGCAACTTCTCACGGAATACTCATAGTAAACGTTCGCTACTGAGAAGTCATATCTTCGAACGTGAAACTTGCAGCCATAGCGTGAGCAAACGGTTTCAAGCATACCACATCCCAATTGAATAGCCGAGACTGACACATTATGACCTCACATCCCGTTTCGCAACCGTCTGCAGTTCCTCAGATGAAGGACACAATCGATTTATTTCAGAAATGTTGGGACTTCGTTCGCGCTGATGAAGTAAAAGCCGCAGGTTTCTATCCTTACTTCCGTGCGATTGAAGAGAATGAGGGTCCGGTTGTTCAAATCGAAGGCCGGAAAATCATCATGGCAGGTTCCAACAATTATCTGGGATTGACGGCGCATCCTCAGGTGAAGGAAGCCGCGGTTCAGGCAGTTGAAAAATATGGGACAGGGTGCTCCGGATCTCGCTATCTCACCGGAACGCTTGACCTCCATAATGATTTGGAAGTTCGGCTCGCAAAGTTCATGGGCAAAGAAGCCTGCCTTCTCTTCAGCACGGGATATCAAACAGCGCAGGGGATCATCCCCACGCTTGTCCAACGAGGCGAATATCTTATCACGGATAAGGATAATCATGCCTGCATCGTCGCGGGCTATATGATGGCGAAAGGGATGTTCGCGGATTTTGTGCGGTATAAACATAATGACATGTCGGATCTCGAACGAGTAATTGCTCGATTACCGTTCCATGTTGGGAAGTTAATCGTTACCGATGGAGTCTTCAGCACGACCGGAGAAATTGTCAACCTGCCGGCCTTGGTTGCTATTGCAAAAAAATACAATGCGCGGATCCTCGTTGATGACGCACATGCTGTCGGTGTCATCGGTAAGGGCGGAAGAGGAACGGCAAGCCACTTCGGCCTGGAAGATCAGGTCGACCTGACGATGGGTACATTCAGTAAGACCTTTGCTTCGTTGGGTGGGTTCGTAGTGGGAGATGAGCGCGTGATCAATTACCTCAAGCACCATTCTCCGGCTCTTATCTTTAGTGCAAGTCCAACCCCGGCATCCGTGGCAGCAGCCCTTGCTGCCCTTGATATCCTTGAAAAGGAGCCCGAGCGGATTCACAAACTCATTCATAACGCAGACAAGATGCGGTCTGGATTTCGTCAGCTCGGATTTAAAATCATCGAAGGACAATCAGCCGTCGTTCCGGTCATCGTGGGTGATGATATGATTGCGTTCCAATTCTGGCGTGCCCTGTTCGACGCAGGCGTATTCGTGAATGCCTTTATCAGCCCGGGTGTTCCTCCTGGAATGCAGATGATGCGGACGAGTTATATGGCGGCGCACGAAGACCAGCACCTCGATCGTATCCTTGAATTGTTCGCCCGGGAAGGCAGGGCACTCGGTATCATCTCGTGAGGGCGTTGTTGCCGTTGTGTCGTCTCATCCGACGTCAGCATACGTGATCTCAATCAGTATACAGGCGGTTGTCTCCAAACGAGACACTGTGCAGTTTATAAAGTTTCCTTGGTCGCTGTATGCCGGGTGTCCACAGTGGGTTCCACCGCTTTTGATGGATCGTCGGAAGTTGATGGACAAGCAGAAGAACCCTTTCTACCGACATGCTGAAGCGGAATTCTTTCTTGCTCGTAGGAATGGTGAAATCGTCGGGCGTATCGGCGCGATCATCAATCATAATCATAACAAGGAACATCGGGAGAACGTCGGCTTCTTCGGATTTTTTGAGTGCATCAACGATCAAGTTGTTGCCGACGCTCTTTTCCGTGAAGCGCGAGAGTGGCTGAAGATTCGAGGCGTGACTGCAATGCGCGGACCGGCAAGTCCCTCCGTCAATGATGAATATGGGCTCCTTGTTGAAGGATTCGATAAGCCGCCCGTAGTGTTGATGCCATATAATCTGCCATACTACCCGACGCTGGTTGAACGCGCAGGTCTGACAAAGGTGAAAGATCTTTACGCGTACCATGTCTCGAAGGATAAGGTGTTTACCGACCGACTCATGAGGGTCACCGAACTTGTGCGACAACGCGAAGGTTTGACCTTTCGCAGTCTGAACATGAAAGATTTCAACAGTGAGGTAGCCTTGATCAAGAGCATTTATAATAGAGCATGGCAATATAATTGGGGTGCTGTCCCAATGACGGATGAAGAATTTGATGCGATGGCAAAAGATCTTAAACCTGTGGTCGTGCCGGAACTTGTTATTATTGCGGAGTATAAAGGGGAACCGATTGGATTTGCTCTTTCTCTCCCCGATCTCAATATAGCACTTAAGTACAATGCAAAGGGATATCTGCTCCCGGGTCTGTTGAGGCTCTTCTGGCACAAGAAGAAGATCAACTGGGCACGCATCATTGTGTTGGGAGTAATTCCAGAGCGACAGAAAACGGGCGCCGCCGGTGTTTTGTTTTACGAGACCGCAAAGCGGTGTGTCGAGAAAGGGTATACTGAAGGAGAAGCAAGTTGGGTGCTGGAAGATAACGTTATGATGAATCGCAGCGCCGAGCTCTTGAACGCTGAGCGAACAAAGACCTATCGTATTTACGAGATGACATTCTAAAAGGAAGGAATATTCCATGGCAATCACCCCTGTCGAAAAAATTTGGATGAATGGTAAACTCATCAATTGGACGGACGCGAAGATCCATGTGCTCTCCCATGTTGTGCATTATGGCTCGAGTTGGTTCGAGGGCATTCGTTGTTACAAAACGCTGAAAGGTCCGGCAATCTTCCGTCTTGATAAGCACCTCGAGCGGCTGTACGATTCCGTAAAAATATATCATGCAGAAATTCCCTATTCACGAAAACAACTGGAAGAGGCGGTCCTCGAAACCATCGGCGCGAATAAAATGAGCTCGTGCTATATCCGACCGATCGTCTATCGCGGCTATGGCGATGTTGGTGTGAATCCCCTCAACAATCCTGTCGACGTCGCTATTGCTGTATGGGAATGGGGGACGTACCTTGGGGCAGAGGCATTATCGAAAGGAATTGACGTGTGTGTGTCGTCGTGGACCCGCCCCGCACCGAACACGTTGCCGACGATTGCAAAAGCCGGCGGAAACTATCTTAACGCCCAGCTCATTAAGATTGAAGCGATCAAAGGCGGTTTTACCGAAGGCATTGCTCTCGACGTCCACGGTTATGTGAGTGAGGGAAGCGGCGAGAACATCTTCATGGTGAAGAACCGCGACGTCTACACGCCGCCGTTTACATCGAGCATCTTACCTGGGGTGACACGATCTTCTGTGATCACGCTGCTCAAGGAGATGGGCTACCGCGTGCAGGAAGTTCCAGTCGCGCGCGAGATGCTCACGATTGCTGATGAATTGTTTTTCACCGGTACCGCGGCGGAGATCACACCGATCCGATCTGTGGACAGATTAATTATCGGTGAAGGGGTGATCGGACCGATCACGAAGGAAGTCCAAACGCGCTTTTTTGACGTTGTGAAGAACGGTAACGATGCCCACAACTGGTTGAAGTTCGTCTTCAACGACTGATCACTATCGGTCATGATTTCGCATTCTTGGATTGTTTTCAACGGGGGAATGAATTGTGAAGGGGAAAGGGGCCGGTGTGATCATTTCAGTACCTTCAGAAAGAGAGGGACGTATGAAGCTCAAATCTCATGAGAAAGGTAATAAACCTGCCCCGCGAGGGGAATTCGGTATACCTTCTGGACAATTTCGCCTCCAACGTATTCTTGTCCCGATTGACTTCTCCCAATATTCAAAAAATGCGCTCCAGTATGCGATCTCGATGGCGAAGCAATTCACTGCTGAACTGATCCTCATCTATGTGGTTGAACCCACGGTCTATCCGGCGGATTTCAGTTTCGGTCAAGTTGCTCTGCCAACCATCGAGAACGAGTTGCGAGAACGCGGAAAGGAAGAGTTGGAAGAACTCATCAAGACGCATATTGCCAGTGCACTTCCGGCAAGAGCAATGGTGCGGGATGGGAAGCCGTTCCTCGAAATCATTAATGCTGCCGCTGAGGAGAACGTCGATCTCATTGTGATCGCGACTCACGGACATACGGGCGTTGAGCATTTACTTTTCGGGGGTACGGCGGAGAAAGTTGTGCGCAAAGCGCCATGCCCAGTGCTCGTTGTTCGCGCTACGAATACAGGCAGTCATTAGGTACAGCAGGCTCGAATATCGGGACTAGCCTATCAGTAATCCCCGAGGGGACTCTACTTGCTTCTCTCCATCACGAACTCGACAAACTTGGTGAGCGATTCTTTGGCAGGTGTGAGTGGTAGCGGCTCGAGTGCAGCAAGGGCAAGAGAGGAATAATGTTGAGCCTTTTTCACTGTATACTCAATGCCTCCAAACTCGTGTGCAAATTCGACGACATGCTGGAGTTCTTTCTTTCTTGCTCCGTTCTTGATGATGTGGAGAATCTGTCTTGATTGACCGCGCGGTGCCTGGGTGAACGAATAGATCAACGGGAGTGTCAGCTTCTTTTCCTTCATGTCCAGTCCCGTCGGCTTGCCCGTGATGCTTTTCCTGCCGACGTAATCCAGGAGATCGTCCCGAATCTGGAAGACCATGCCGAGGTTCTCGCCAAAATCCCTCATACGCTGCAAGAGTTCTTGATCGTGCGAGACACTCGCCGCGCCGATTTGTGTGCAGGTCGAGAGGAGCGACGCCGTCTTGTCTGAAATGATCTTAAAGTATGTCGTCTCATCGAGATCGAGGTCGCGGCTCTTCGCGATCTGGAGGATTTCTGCTTCACTCATCCTGCGAACCGCATCTGATGTAATTTTTAGAAACTGAAAATCATTGTTGTCGAGCGACAGGAGGAGCCCCTTTGCGAGCATATAATCCCCCATCAGCACGGCGATCTTGTTTTTCCAGACTGCATTGATCGACGCAAACCCTCGCCGTGTGTCGGCATCATCGACGACATCGTCATGAATTAGTGTAGCGGTGTGGAGAATTTCAACCAATGAAGCGCCGCGGTAGGTACTATCGTTGATCTCTCCGCACGCTTTGGCGGTCAGAAGAACCAAGGTTGGGCGGATCTTCTTACCCTTCTGGTTTACGATGTAGCGGGCGATGATGTCCACGAAGGCAACCTTCGATTTCATCGCCTCACGGAAATGATCGTTGAAGGTATCGAGTTCCTGCTCGATTGGTTGTATGATATCGCGAAGATTCATCGATGCCTGTTATTCCTGTTCTGCGTGAATCGCAGCTCGTTTGCGTGAAGCAATTCCCGCGACCCAGATGCTGATTTCGTACAGGAGTACCATTGGTATCGAGAACACAGACATGGTGATCGGATCGGTTGTTGGCGTTACGACGGCTGCAATAATAAGGATGACGACAAAGGCATGACGACGGTAATGTCGCATGAATGCGGGCGTCATAATGCCGAATCGTGCGAGAAAATATGCGACCATCGGCAGCTCAAAGATCAAACCGGAGAGAAGGACAAGCTGCAAGACGAAACTCATGTATTCGGTCACGGCAATCATGTTCTGAATGCCGGAAGACCCAAACGTCGCGAAAAACTGTAGCATGTACGGCAACATGATGAAGTAAGCAAATGCAACACCGGAGAGGAAACAGAATGTCGTCGAAACGACAATGCCGGAAATATATTTCTTTTCCTTTTCGCGAAGCCCAGGCTCGACGAATTTCCAGAGTTGGTACAGAATCCAAGGCGAACTTATAATCAATCCCGCGACAATGACGACGCTCATGTAAAACGTGATCTGACCGTACGGGACGGTGTTGATCAAATGCAGCGGCGGCTGTATGATTCGGCTTGGACGAAGAACCACATCGTTCACGATCCACTCCGCAAACAGGGAACATCCGATCACTGCAACGAGAAGACCCAGCACAGCCTTGACGATCCGCCACCGCAGCTCCTCGAGATGATCGAGGAATGTCATCTCCTTTTCGTCAGTGTCGTGTTCGGTTTCGTCTATGGTCGTATCGTCTGCTACTTCACTCACGCTGTCAGCTCAGAATACAGAGGAAACCTCGCGCACAGTTGCTTAACTTCTTCTTCAACATTCTTGTACACATCGGTCTTCCCCATATTGCACAAAACTTCATTGATCAGATTACCAACGATCTCCATTTCAGGTTCTTTCATGCCGCGGGTTGTGAGCGCCGGCGTTCCGATGCGAATGCCGCTCGTGATGAGTGGGCTTTTGTCGTCGAATGGGACGGCGTTCTTGTTGACGGTAATACCAGCGAGATCGAGTGCTTCTTGTGCGTCTTTGCCAGTTACATTCTTGTTTCGGAGATCAAGGAGCATCAAGTGATTGTCTGTCCCGTTCGAGATGATGTAATACCCGAGGCTCATCAATTTCTTTGCAAGTGCTTGCGCGTTCTTGATAATCTGTTTCGCGTATATTTCAAATTCGGGTTGGAGATTCTCAAGGAATCCGACTGCTTTCGCCGCGATCACATGCATCAGCGGGCCTCCCTGAATGCCGGGGATGACCATGGAATCCAGAAGTTCCGACATCATCTTCGTCCTGCCGGATTTTGGTGCGGTCAGTCCGAATGGATTCTCGAAATCTTTCCCCATAAGGATCAACCCTCCGCGGGGTCCACGTAATGTTTTATGCGTTGTAGACGTAACGACGTGACAATGAGGGAGGGGGTCATCGAGCAATTTCTTTGCAATGAGTCCGGCAGGATGGGCAATATCGGCAAAGAGGAACGCACCAGCCTTATCTGCTATCATCCTGAACGCTTTGTAGTCGATGTTGCGTGAGTAGGCGCTCGCACCAACGGTGATCATCTTCGGCTTTTCTCGAGTCGCAGTTGTCTCAACCTCATTGTAGTCGATGTAGCCAGTATCTTTGCCAACTCCGTACGCGACAAAGTTGTAAAGCTGTCCGGAGAAATTGACCGGCGAGCCGTGTGTAAGATGTCCGCCGTGTGAGAGATTCATGCCCATCACTTTATCGCCTGGCTTCACGAACGTGAAATACACCGCCATGTTTGCCTGTGAACCTGAGTGAGGCTGCACATTTGCATACGCAGCACCAAACAATTTTTTTGCGCGATCCCGGGCGAGGTTCTCAGCAACATCGACGAACTCGCATCCGCCATAATAACGCTTGCCGGGATAACCCTCTGCATACTTGTTGGTAAGAGGAGAGCCCATCGCTTCGAGGACAGCGCCGCTCACAAAATTTTCAGAGGCGATGAGCTCTAACTTTGTATTTTGTCGGTTGATTTCGCTCCGGATGGCATTGTATGTCTCCGGATCCTGCTTGCTGAGGTTGTTCATTCTGATGCGGTGATGCGTATGCCCGAGCGGTCAGTTACAGATTAGTTAACGTATGAATCTTGTCAACGCGGCGCTGATGCCTTCCCCCCTCGAACTTCGTCGACAGAAACGTCGTGATAATCTCTTTTGCTTTGTCCCATGAGGTCAGCCGTGCACCGATGGCAAGAACATTTGCGTCGTTATGTTCTCGTGCAAGCTTCGCCGCTTCTCTCGATTCAACACTGCTGGCACGAATGCCGGTATGCTTGTTTGCGACGATCGCCATCCCGATCCCAGTTCCACAAACGAGGATACCATACTCTGCTTTTCCTGCAGAGACAGATTCAGCAACGTGATGGGCATAGTCGGGATAGTCGGTGGATTCCGATGAATTCGTTCCAAAATCCTTGAACTCCAATCCCATTGATCGCAGAAGATCTTTGATCTTCTCCTTGTACTCAAATCCCGCGTGGTCGGCGCCGATCGCGATCATATGCGTTTCCATTTTATTCTTCTGCCGGACGAACAAACCAGAGTTCGCCTCCGCTCAGCGTAAATGATATACGGAGAATTTTATCTTTTTGCAACTGCTGATTTGTCGTTCCCCGGAAGGAATATTCTGCTCCGATGGTTAATCGTGTTTCACTGATGATAGGGAGACCGAAGCCAGTGGTGAGACCGATTTCATTGATCGGTTCGCCTCTGAGACGGTAGTAGGTGGAATTGTAAAAGAAGCCAAGCCGGTATGCTATCCGTTGCGTAAACGGCGCCGATTGATCGCGCTTTGGGAGAATCTCCCCACCTACGCCAAATCGGTAGCTGTCGCGCAACTCGGCGGCGTTGACGCCGTTAGCTGAATATTGGTACCAGTTCTGATAATAAAGATCTGCAGCAAGTTGGTACCGGTCCGTGAGATACGAGAGTCCACCACCCCATGAGAAAGGCAAATGGATTGTTCCGTCGGGCGACATCGATGTGTCGCGCGTGGTAAGTGTTGTCGATGTCGTGTACGAAAAGAAACGCTCTTCATCCGCGCTGAGATTCGATGCCGTCGACACGACGAGTCCAAGATTCAGGGAATGCCCCGTAGGCATATTGAACACCTTCCTCAGTCCGCTATAGATCGCGCCTACAGTAACTCCAACCCCGCTTAATTTGGTTGAACGGATAACCTCAGCATTAGTATACTGCCCACCGGGAAAGGTCTGTCGAGTAATATAATTCAATGTGCCGAAATAATAGTTCATTTTCGTACCGAGGTGAATGTCCCCCGCGAGTGTTGCTGAGAGTCCGACGTGTCCAACCGACAGCCCTCCATCTCCGATATATTCTTCATCGTAGAGAAAACCAGCTTGAGACTTCTGAGTAATGACATTGTAATTGATCCGGCTGAAAGGTGTGATTCCAGCGCCAAACACGATTCCGTGGTCCGTCGCTATTGGGACGGCAACCATAAAACCATTGAATGCCATGCCGCTGAGAAATGCGGAACGTGAGTTGTCTGAGGTTGAAAATCCTTCATACAAGACACTCACGGAGAATCTTGTGCGATTGATCTGAGACCATCCGGCGGGATTCATTCTATCGATTGCGCTAGTGGAAAGGACTGCAATGCTTGCTCCTCCCATTCCCATTGAGTGGTCGTTGTTGAAGAAACGAATATCGCCAAGACCGTAGCGTGAATATGCCGAACCACCATTGCCCGCAGAGGCAGACAGGGTAAAGATCATCGTCACAGTCAGAGCTATGAACACCATATGTGAAAATGTGGATCGTTTCATGTTACGGCAGCACGGTATATTTAATTCTCAATTTTGGTCGAAGAGCGGGGTCGGGAGCTGATGAACTATAATATGCAAAGCGGTCGAGTGTGAGGAACTCACCAAGAGGGCGGAGGAGAATGCCGTAGTTCGGTTCCCTCGTGAGCCACAGTTGAACAATTGAGCGGATGTCAGCTCGATACACTCTCGGGATCGATAGCGGATCGGGTGAACAGACCGTCCCGAGCGCCAAGGAATCAAAGGGGGGAGAATTTTTTCTCAAGAGATAGGCAAGGACAGTGTCACGCGAGGAGGGATTCAACAGCGTTGATGAATTATCTACAGGGAGCTCGAGGATCGCTTCTGTGATGCTTACCTGTTTCGGAATCGCCAGCGAGTCAAAACGTAGGATGCCTCGTGATGAGACGCCTGCTTGAACGTAAAAAACGTCTGGTGAAATGGACATGTTTCCGTTAGCGACAAAGGAGCGTTGAATTGATCGCGTTGTGAATGTCCTCGCTGAGTCGCTGGAATCGTGGTAAGCAACTGTCAGCAGCGGTCGGGTGTCGACGTTGCTGATATTCTTTGTTCCAAGAACAATCGTTGATGAAACTGCATCGGGGATCAAAATGATGCCTTTCGGAACATCTGTTCCTGCTTGCACCCACTGATTGACGAGCTTATCGATACGCAGCGTTACCAGAGAGTCTCCCGGGATAACGTTCTTGAGATATGTTGTCTCGGGTGGTATCCGGTAGATGCCTGGCACGTTACTGCTATCCCAAAGGAATGAACCCTGACTCCAGGTTCGAGTCATCTCGTGAACGTTGAATGCAATGGTTCCACTTGAATCTTTGAAACGATAATCCATTGTGAATGTAACCACTGCCGAGTCAATTCTTGCAGTTGAGGGAACTGACGAGAAACCCGTGAACTGCATGAGTGCCCGAACTTCCAGATCTTGATACTTTCCGACAAGTGTGCTTGAAGTTCCCGGAATGCGGAATAGAACTGTCGTATCGGATGTTGCAGTGGACGTATACGATTCGATTCTCACGGTGTCCTGGGGAGAAATGAGAGTGAGCCCGCTATCGTTTGGATCATCGCTGCAGCCGAGAATCAGTGATAGAACCAGAAGAATGAGAATTCCACAGAAGAGGATCGCTGACTTCATCGCTTCGTGGTCATTAACAGACTGAGGGTTGCTTTTGTTGCACGATGTTTTTCACATGTTGAATGGCATCATACAGATTTTCCGCAACAAAGCCTATGTGGACGTTGTTCTCACGGCAGAGTTTCAGTTCTTCTTTCCCGTATCCAGTGAGGACGAGGATCGAGGTTGCCCCGCAATTATTGCCTGTTTGAACATCAATCATTCTGTCTCCGATGACAAAAGATTGGTTAAGGTCAATTTCAAATTCTTTTACAGCTTTAGCGAGCATTCCTGTGTTTGGTTTCCGACAATCGCATTCCCGGCGATAAGGAGCATTTCCGTTTTCAGGATGGTGAGGACAGTAATAAATAGCGTCAATTCTCGCATGCTGTCTCTCCAGCGCTGCCACAAGGCTCTGATGAATTTCCTTCAAGAGATCTTCCGTCAGTACACCGCGTGCAATACCGGATTGATTAGTAATAACGAACACTTTCCACCCTAAGCGATTTGCCTCTCGAATTGCATCGGCAGATGTGGGAATTAAGCGAAGGTTGTCGGGTGAGCGGAGGAAATCTACTTCCTCGTTGATTGTGCCATCGCGATCAAGGAAAATTCCAATGCGATTCATCAATTGTTCTTTGCCAAGTCGCGATAGATATCGACAAGTTGCTGAGCAATTCTCGCCTGGCCATTACCATTTTGATGGCTCATGGAGACGATGGCTGATCTGCGTGCATGAAGAATCCTCTCCGTCTCGTCTTCTGGCGATGTAACGATCCCCTTTTCTGCCTTACTGCCGAAGGTGGTGATGACGTCGGCATAGGCAAGACCGGCTTTGAGAAAATTCAGCCGTTCCATCTGGGACCCATTTTCCCTGAAGAAACCTAACGGAAGTCCGGTCTTCTCAAACGAACTCTTGGGAAAGGAGGCATGAGAAGCAAGGCTGAAGACCGTGAACACTGTCTTCATATTCCGGAAGTATGGATCGTCCTTATAGATCGATTTTAAATACGCGGGGATCAAACCACACTGCCAATCGTTGCAGTGAATAATTTGTGGCTGCCATTGCAGGCGTTTCAGCGTTTCCAGTACGCCACGACAAAAAAAGATGAACCGCTCATCGTTATCGGTGAAGTACTTTTTGGTCTCAGGATGAAAATAGAGTCCCTGTCGGTTAAAGTATCGATCATTGGCGAGGAAATAGACCAGAACCTTTTGATTCTCGCTATTAAGATAGGATGATTTCACATTCGCTCGCTCAAGGTCCCGTGCGACGGGAACCTCGATATCTTTCATCCGCAGAAGGTTATGGATCTGAAATCTTCTATTACTAATAGAGCCGTAGCCGGGTAACATCACCCTGATGTCGTGACCCATTGCCTTAAGTGTTTTTGGCAGATTCCCCGCGAGATCACCAATACTGCCTGTCTTTATGAAGGGTTCAGCTTCGCTTGCGACAAAGAGAATGGCTATCGATTTTGACATGACTTACCAGTTTTGGAGGAAATTCATAGATTTGTGATATAATTTATGATTTTTTTCACAGAAAATCAACTGCGTCTTGACAATCTTTCAAAGATTCTCTATATTAACTCAAGAATTAAATTAGATGTCTCATCCCGGAGTACTTCGATAGTTTTTGTTAAAGGTTTTGTATACGGCATGTGAGTGAAGCTCACATGCATTTATCGCACGTTGAAGTGCGTTTTGATCTGTAGGAAACCTTTGACAAGAACGATTGGAGTAGGGTCCGGTTTTTAGACCGAATGTCAGGTATTCCGACATTCGGTTTTTTTGTTTTGAGATGATGAACACCTTTAAATTTCATAGCGTCTGTGGGTCTGCAACAGTCATAGCCTTTCTTTCTGCCTTTGTCGTATCCATCGGCATGAGCGAGGTTCACGATCGTGATGTTCGCATCCTTCGGTCAGATCCAAATGGGGTCGTCGTGGAGTTTATCCCTTTGTATCGATCTCCGTCGACGATTAGTCTGAAGGGAGAAGAATTTGTTCGCTACTCGTTCGACGGGGGATTCCTTCCTGACCTGTCTATACCCGGATCGCCTGAGCTCTTAGCTCGTTCATTTTTGCTGCGATTCAGGGGTCAGAAAAACAATAGAATCGAAATACTCAAAGTGGACTATGAGGATATTCCGAATGTCCATCTTGCACCTGTACCCTCTTTCCGCCAGGGAGAGATCAGTCCGATCGCCGCATACTCCCTCGATCCGAAAGCCTATGCCAGTGCGGAATTTGTTCCTCAAGAAATTGCATCGTTGGTCAGAATTGGTGAAACGCGAGGAGCTTTTTTCGGAAACCTTCTAGTGCGACCCCTTCAATATAATCCATTGAATCAGATACTTCGGAAGTATACTCGGATTATTGTGCGAGTAGATTTTGGGGAGCCTGAAGCTCCAATCAGGCAGGCTACTGGTGCACGTGGACTCGCGCTCAACGATGATGCATTCGAGGTAAACCAGCCGCAGCATCAGGAGAAGAAAACCATCCTGCGGAACAGCGTTCTTAGCTCGGGAATTTGGTATCGCTTCACGGTCAATGAGGATGGAATGTATAAGCTCACGGGTCAGATGTTGCTCGATGCGGGAATTCCTTTATCGACAGATCCCCGGACAATAAGCATCTATGGCAACGGAGGTTACGAGACGCCGATGGCAATCAGTGCAACCTACGTTGATGATCTCGTTCAGAATGCTGTCTACGTTAATGATGGGGGAACTCCCGGACAACTGGATCCTTCGGACTACATCATCTTCTTTGGAAAAACGACTCGGGGTTGGAATTACAACCCTGCGAGCAAAACGTTTAGCCACTACATTAATCATTTTACCGAAGCAAATGTATACTGGTTAACCTACGGAGGATCAAATAAGTTGATGACCGAGGTTCCGTCGCTGAACCAACCAATGTCATTTCGCCCAACGACGGTCAAGGGAAAATTGTTCCGCAAGGATGATAAGGTAAATTTACTCTCATCAGGCTTGGAATGGTTGGGTCAGCCGATTAATGCCGATGATCAGATCACATACGTCCATTCCTTGCCTGGGCTGGATAATTCCCAACCGATTAAATATGTGTTCGACGTAGCAGCTCGTTCGGCTGCGACGTCCACCTTTACCATCAGCGAGCACGGCAATTCGTTGGTAAGTACTCTCCTTCCCGGCTCGCTGTTTGGCGACTATCCTTATCAGATTAGCGAACGGGTACTTACTGTAGTGCAGGCGCCAACGTTTACTGGAGAGCAAAGCCAGCTTCGGTTTTCCTTTGTCAACTCCGACGCAGCATCGAACGGATACGTTCGATGGTATGAGTTGTTCTATCCACGATTTCTCACAGCGCAAAACGATCTCTTTAATTTCCACGCTGCTGACACGAACGCCGTTGCAGAATATTCTATCACTGGTTTCAGTGGGGGACAGATACTTGTGTTCGATGTGACGAAATACGATAGTGTTCTGTCCATTTCCAGTCCCCAAATCTCCGCCGATACATGTCGGTTCCAGCTTGGACTCAATTCAGGATCTGCGAGAGAACTCTATGTTGTCGGAGGAAATGGATTCAAGTCTCCGGGTTCACTCATTCGAACGGCAAATCAAAATTTGCATGGTGACCCAAATGAGGCACCCTATATTATCATCACCAACTCTGAATTTATGTCTGCCGCTCAGCGATTGAAGGCATACCGTGAGCAGCCGGGTGCGAATTATCTCAAGACGCTTGTGGTTGATGTTGATCAGATTTACAATGAGTTCGGAGGTGGATTGTTGTCTCCCGCTGCGATTCGGAATTACTTGCGCTATGTGTACCTCAATTGGTCTTCTCCTCCACAGTATGTGTTGTTCTTTGGTGACGGTGATTTTGATTACAAGAATATCATCGTGTCGAATCCGAACTGGATACCACCATGGGAATCGCCGCAATCGTTTGATCCGTTGGCGACCTATGCAGAGGAAGGTGCGTATGTTTCCTTTTTCGACGGGAACCGGGTCGACCTTGGTCTTGGTCGGTTGACTGCGCGCTCACTTCAGGAAGCGAACACTGTCGTCGATAAGATTATTGAGTATGAAACGAGGTCGGTGAATGACCCATGGAAAATACGTACGACGTTTGTTGCTGATGATGGATTGGAAGCCCCCGGAAGGAATAATGGTTTCGCCCACACAAACGATCAAGAAAACGCCAGCCGTTTGGTGCCATCACTCTTTGAGAAGAAAAAAATTTATTTGTACGAGTATCCCACGGTATTTACAGCGGGAGGAAGGCGCAAGCCTGCGGTGAATCAGGCGATCAGGGACCAAATTACTCAGGGGACGTTGATGCTCAATTTCGCCGGACATGGTAACCCACGAGTGTGGACTCATGAAGGTGTGTTTGTGCGAGAGACAGACATCCCTCTGCTTCACAATAAGGGAAAGTATTTCTTCCTTGTTGCAGCGACGTGCAACTATTCGCATTTTGACATGCTGACCGACCAAAGTAGTGGTGAATTGCTGGTCTCGATGCCCGATGCCGGTGCGATTGCAACATTCTCGGCGAATCGTCCGGTGTATGCTGCGGAGAATGCGCTGTTAAATCAAATACTATGTCGAAATCTCTTTACCTCTGACAGTGTAGGTAGGGTACTGCCGAAGAGATTGGGCGATGTTATTTTCCAGACGTTGCAGGAGGGAACCTTTGATCCTAATAACGATAAGAAGTATTTTCTCCTCGGCGATCCGGCCCTTCGCATTGCGTTTCCCACTCTCACGGGATCGATCGACAGCATCAATCACGTCGCGAACACTGGGGTTACACAAATGAAAGCTCTGGAGCGAGCGTCAGTATCCGTCTCTGTCAGAGATACATCGAGTGGTCAGCCAATGAATTTCAACGGCAGGGCGCAAGTGGTGGTGTTCGACGCGAATAGGACCGTCACCCTTGATGCATCTCATGAGGATCCAAAGCCTTTTCCAACCACGACTACCTATGTTGCTTCCGGCAGTACATTGTTCCGTGGGGAACAAACTGTTAGCCAAGGGAGTTTGCGAGCAAACTTTATCGTGCCGAAGGATATCTCCTATAGCAACAATTTTGGTCGCATCATTGTATATTTCTGGAACGACTCAACTGATGGGGCGGGGTATACCACGAACATCAGGATCAGCGGCGCAGATTCCACTGCACCACCAGATACGAAGGGACCGCAGATCCACTTATACATTGATGGCAAAGGATTCCGTCCGGGAGATGTGGTCACCGGATCGCCACTCCTCACCGCCGAACTGTTCGATTCGAGCGGCATCAATACTTCCACCTCCGGTGTCGGCCACCGGATAGAAGCATGGCTGGATAACAGTTCACAGAGTATCGACTTGAGTGACTATTATAAGAGCAAACCCGATTCCTTCCAGGCAGGGACGGTAGAGTATTCCCTCGGTCCTCTTTCTGAGGGAACCCATAAACTTCGCGTACGTGCATGGGATACCTACAATAACTCATCAAATGAGGAAACCGTGTTTGATGTTCTCACTGGAGTTGGTCTGAAGCTCACAAATATTTTCAATTATCCTAATCCGTTTTCCACTTCAACCGTATTCACATTTGAGCACAACCAGGTTTTGAGTGTTGATGCTGAAGTGAAAATTTACACAGTTGCCGGGCGGTTAATCCAGTCACTGAAAATGCCAAACGTAAACACTCAATTCGTTCGGGTACCCTGGGATGGAAGGGACAAAGATGGTGACGCGCCTGCAAATGGGGTGTATCTGTACAAAGTGATTGCGAAAACGCTCGATGGGCGCTTCGCCAGCGAAGCTTATGGAAAATTCAGTATTACTCGATAAAATCAAGGAAAATATAATGGAACCAGTTGCTTCTCACTGTGAAAGATGGTACATTATAATCCCCGGATACCAGAACCGAAATAATTCATCATATCCATTTTTTACTTAACAAAAGGAATCGATTTATGAATTCACAGAGAATCGGGAGTATATTCTCCGTTGCGCTTATAGCGCTTGTGGCGACTACGGCATTCGTGCCCCAGATAATGCTGGGCCAGGGCGAGTCAGCAGTGCCATTTCTGTTAATTGCACCCAACGCTCGAGCTGACGGCATGGGGGAAGCAGGCGGTGCCCTCGCTGACGATGCCTCTGCGGTGTTCTGGAATCCCGCATCGTTGGCTTTTCAATCAGGCCAGGAGATCAGTCTGACTCATTCCAACTGGCTTCCGCAATTCCAACAGTCGGATCTGTTTTACGATTTTCTCTCCTACCGAAACCACCTCGACGATTGGGGGGGAACATTTTCGGCGAGCGTAACCTACCTCAGCCTTGGAGAGTTCGTCGAAACTGGACCGAATGGTCCCGACCCGTTGAGCACATTCAAGGCGTTTGAGACTGCGGTGACTGCTGGATACGCCACGAAGCTCTTCAGTGATCTCGGTTTGGGGTTAAACTTGCGCTACATTCACAGCTCCCTTGCACCATTTGATGTGCAGGGACAGGGCAGGAAAGGTGTCGCATCGACGGTGAGTTTCGATGTTGCAGGGATGTGGAAGCCTCAAGCACTTCAGGTTCCCGGAATCGGCGAAATCGGTGACAGGCTCAGTATCGGTCTGAACATCTCTAACCTTGGTCCGAAACTCACCTACATCGATGCGGATCAAGCCGATCCTCTTCCAACAAACCTCCGTCTCGGTATCGCAGCAAATGTGATCAAGACGGAATACAATAATGTGAACTTCGTAGTAGACTTCACGCGTCTTCTCGTTCGGCGACATCCGGCTCCGACAGATTCCGTTGGAAACACAATCGGCGACCCACCCCCACCTGATGCTCTCCCGAAGGCGCTCTTCACCGCTTGGGGTGATGGCGGGTTGAAGAAGGTTCAGATCGGAACTGGGGTGGAATACTGGTACGGAAGTCCGAGACTTGTCGCGTTGCGGTTTGGCTATTTCTATGAACATCCGCAATACGGAAATCGGAAATTCTTAACGTTTGGCGCGGGTGTCCGGTACGACGTGTATGGATTTGATTTCAGTTACCTCTCTGCCATCGAAGAAAACCATCCGCTGGCAGAAACCTTGCGGTTCACCTTGCTTATCGCCTGGGGCGGCAAAGAGGAATAATATTCCATTAGCCATCAATTGAGAGACGCGCGCAGTGATTGTGGAACCGCCAGCAATCGCTGCGCGCGTCTCGATTGGTATGTTTCTCATCCATTGTTTTCCCCAATCAATGATTCCACGAATCCACAACTTCATAACCTCATAACCTCGAATAAATCATCGTGCTCAGCGGGAACGGTGTCCGGTTAATATCCTTGCTGTCAATGCTCTCATCCGCGTTACATGCGCAGACAGCTCGTCAGCCAATCTTTAATCATCCATTGGTCTACGCATCATCACATCCTGTATCGGGAAAGGGTGCTCGTATCGCTTCTGCAACACCCGATACACTCCGTATCCTCGGAGCGATGATAGCGTTCCAGGAGGATAATGATTCGCGAACCTCTGGGACGGGAAGCTTCGATCTCTCATCACCTTCGTCAAAGGTGATCGACGGTCCGCCACGCAACCAGGCCTATTTTCAGAACCATATGACCTTTGTGGAAAACTATTATCGCAAGGTTTCCGATGGGAAACTGATTGTGAAGGCGATCGTTCTTGATTCTGTCTATCGCCTCGCGCATCAAATGCAATATTACAGTCCTCCCCATTCGAGCGCAAATAATATTGAACTCGGTAGATTAATGCAGGATGCGTGGAAGGCGGTCGATTCTGTGTCACCTGGAATTCAGTTTCACACGTATGATGCCTTTGTGATCTTTCATGCTGGCGTGGGGAGGGATATCGATCTCGTCAGCCTTTACGGCTATGATCCGACGCCGTTTGATCTCCCCTCGATCTATTTAAATCTCGCAAGTCTCCAAAAGATGTTCGGTGGTTCGTATCAAGGCGTACCTGCGGGAGATGGATCATTCATTACGAACTCGATGATTCTCCCCGAGACGGAAAATCGTGAGCTTCAAAGTATCGGTGGACCATCGTTGCTGGAGCTCGGTATCAACGGATTATGTGCAGCGAACGTAGGAAGTCACCTCGGTTTGCCCGATTTATTCGACACGAAGACCGGACGGTCGGGCATTGGTCGATTTGGATTGATGGATGGTCAATCCATTTTCAGTTGGAACGGCGTTTTCCCGCCCGAGCCATCTGCTTGGGAGAAATATTTTCTTGGATGGATCACACCGATCACCATCGCCGCCGGAGATTCGCTGTATGACCTTCCTGCCGTGAGTCTGGTGAATCCAGATACGATCTACCGTGTGCTTATTAGCGCGAAAGAATACTTTCTCGTCGAGAACCGCAACCGTGATGCTCATCGCGACGGCACGACAGTGACAATGGTGAACGACGGCAACACGATTGTGAAGACATGGCAGCGTGACACAACGGGATTCAATGCGTTCAATCAAGATTCCCTTCTCGGAGTGATCACGGATGTTGATGAATTTGATTGGAGCTTGCCGGGTGGCGTGAGCTCACGGACACATGAGTTATTCGATGGTGGAATTCTCGTCTGGCATATCGATGAAAATGTCATTGACGAGAAATATGCGTCCGATGCAGTGAATGCAGATCCAGATCGCCGAGGAGTGAATCTCATGGAAGCTGACGGCTCACAGGATATCGGTCAGTCGTATGGCTTTTTGAGTCCGGGCTCCGGCAGCGAGGACGGCACGGTGCTTGATTTCTGGTACGATGGAAACAACGCTCCGCTCCGTCGACAGGCAAACGAGTTTACGCCGACATCGCACCCGAGCAGCTTAAGTAACGATCGCGCAAACAGCCATGTCTACATCAAAGAGTTTTCTAAGCGGGCACCGAGAATGACGGCGAGGATACAGGTGGGGGATGATATGATAAAGCCGTTACGGGGTTTTCCACAAAACGTCGGGTCTGCGGTTGGGATGTCGTCTGTGCTTCCTGCTGATATAGACGGCGATGGAATTTCTGAGCTGCTGATTTCAACGACAGGAAAAACCATGAGTTCAGATACGACATATATCACAGATGGCAGGATTCTCGCATGGAAACAAGACGGGGGTTCTTTTTTTTCAACGACTGATAGTTTGGCGAACTTTGTTTGGTTAAGGGACAACACGCTTAACCCTCCGATCGCAGTCGATTTTAATAAAGACGGCATCATTGACATCGCTTCCCTCTGGCATGCCAGCAAGAATAATCCACCTTGTGCCTACCCTGAGGTCTATGATCCCACGAAACGAGATAGTATTGGTAATGCTGAGAGAATTAGAAGATTGGAAGTTGGAGCATGTGGCCCAGGAATAACGACACATTCAATTTGTGCGAATGATTCTTTTGTTGTCTGGGGCGGAGAGAGTTTTGCAATTGTCCGAATTGATACGCCACATGTCGGCATCTATGGAGGTAGCGGCAATTACTCAGGTTTCGCTTCGTATGGTCGTTCATCATATTTCATTGCGATTCAGAATGAAACTTCAGTGAGAGCATTTACTCTCAACAATCAATTGTGGCAGACTACTCTACCCGAAGAAATTGTGGGTTCTCCTGCCGTTACTGATTTTAGTTATGATGGTAAATTGGAGACTGTCATATTAGGGAAAAATGGGAACATCTTTATTCTTGATTCTGAAGGTAAACTTCTTCCATCCTTTCCAGTGGACATTCACGAACCAATCTCATCTTCCCCTGTGATCGGAGATGTGGATGGTGATGGCAAGAAAGATATTATCTTTTCAGCTGGAAGGAAGATATTCGCGATCAACGCTTCCGGTTTTATCCTTGACAATTTTCCTATTGAAGTTCAAACGAAGAATCAAATCGTTTCGACGCCGGTCATTGGAGATGTTGATGGGGATGGTGTAGCCGATCTTCTCCTCGGGACGCAGGAGGGATTGATTGTAGCTTACAATTCTCGGGGGAGACAACTTTCAGGATTTCCTCTCCAAACCGGTGGGAAAATATCAGCCTCTCCAACAATTTTCAAGACACAGAATGGTAAAGTGGGTATTGCTATTGGAGTGGATGATCATAATCTTTATGTATGGGAGCTGAATTCTCTATACGATTCAACCAAGATTCCTTGGCCAATGTATCTTCATGATCCCCAACATTCTGGTTTTGAAGGATCAACAACATCATCACGCCCGATCAGCAACGATTTCCTTCGGCGATCTTGTGACGGACTTTGGAGGGAAGGAGTTCGCCGGTGTCGGTGGTCTTGATAATGAAGTTGAGTGGGACGTTTCCGATGTCCAGAGCGGTGTGTATTTTGCTCACATCGACGCCAGAGGAACGGGGACAAGTGGCAATGCTGTTATCAAGATAGCAGTTGTGAAGTGAGGTGTTCTCGTGCGTTATGTGGTTCTTAGCATTTTCAGTGTGATCGTTATTTCCTGTCGCGAAGTTCAGCCACTCCCAACCACTTCGGAACTCACTGGTTATGAGCTCAAGGGGACGGTGACCACCCAAAACGGTATTCCGATCGGAGGAGTTGACGTCGACATCTATTATAATACTGAACAGGCAGGGACAACTGCAACAGATACCGTTCAGGTGATCGTAACCGATTCAACGCATATCGTTGATGTCGCTGTGTACAACTCGAATTACGAATTTGTTCGGCAACTCTATCTGGGTTATCTTTCACCGGGTGTGGTTCCGCGATTCGGGTGGGATGGCACAGATCAGAATCAGGTACCCGTCCCGAGCGGCAAGTATCTCATCCGTTATGGAGTGAACAACGTGCTCATCAAATTCTCGACAGTCATCATTGAAGGACATCGAACAGCAACGACCGACAGGTTTGGACGGTTCAACATCACTTCAGACCACCTTCCTATCGACGAAGTGTTTGATTCCTACCTTTCTGATGGAACGTATTACGTGACCTTAAGAATATTACCGTTTATCGATCTTGAATTCAGAAAACAGGGACTTCACCAACTGTATCCTGCGGTGGAACTCACGAAGGATAAAATTACAAACGCCGTCTTTACCTTACCATGATCACCATGAAGGATTGGATTTCCGGATGCTTCTTGCTTCTGTTTCTTTGCACGACCGTTGGTGCGCAAGAAGACTTTTATCATCCCGAACTGGAATGGCGGACGATAGAGACCGATCACTTCTATGTTCATTATCATCACGGCGCGGAGCGAACGGCGCGCGTCGTTGCCAAGGTCGCTGAAGATATCTATGAGCCCGTGACAACGTTGTACAATCACAAACCCGATGGGAAGGTCAGCTTTGTCATCAAGGACTATGACGACTACTCAAACGGAGCGGCGTATTTTTTCGACAACAAGATTGAGATCTGGGCGTCGGCGTTAGACTTTGATCTCCGCGGAACGCATAACTGGTTGCGCAATGTCGTTACACATGAGTTTACCCATGTCGTCCAAATTCAGACAGCATTGAAGTTCGGACGGAAGATTCCCGCATTCTATCTGCAGTGGCTACAATATGAATCGGAACGGCGGACGGATGTCCTCTACGGTTATCCGAACGGCATTGTCTCTTATCCAATCTCCGGTTTCGTTGTGCCAAGCTGGTTTGCAGAGGGCGTAGCGCAATATAACCGCAGGGAGCTTGGATACGATTCATGGGATGCACACCGCGACATGATCTTACGGATGTACGCGCTTGACAACAATATGTTAACGTGGAACGAGATGGCAGTCTTCGGTAAGACGAGCCTCGGCAACGAATCGTCGTATAACGCCGGCTTCGCATTCGTACGGTACATCGGCGAGCACTATGGTGACGATAAGCTCGCAGAAATTTCACGCAATCTTTCCTCGCTAAAGGCTGTAACGATCGATGGGGCAATCGATGAGGCAATCGGTAAGGACGGAAACAAGCTATACGACGAGTGGCGCGAGTACTTAAAGAAAGATTACGCCGAACGCATCGCTCCGGTCAAACAAACCCTCGTGGAAGGCGACATGATCGCGAAGGTCGGCTTCGGCAATTTCTATCCAACGTTTTCTCCCGATGGCAAGACCATCGCATACGTCAGCAACAAGGAAGCCGACTATTTTTCACTTTCATCTCTTTATCGCTATGACGTTTCCACAAAAACCGAGAAACTTGTGAAAGCCGGCGTTCGCTCCAATTTCTCATGGTCGCCTGATGGAAAAAAGATCTACTACGCGAAGATCAGCCGAAACAATGACCATTGGTCCAACCTGTTTGACATCTACGTCTATGATGTTGAGAAGGATGAGGAGAAGCGTCTCACTCATAGTTTGCGCGCAAACGCTCCCGCGATATCGCCTGATGGAACAACAATCGCCTATGTGTCCGGCACCGATGGCACCCTCAACATCTTCGTGATGAACGCTGATGGAACGAACGTTCGGAAGTTGACGAACTACGCCAACAACGAACAAGTGTACAACCCAAAGTGGTCGCCGGATGGGAAGACGATTGTATTTGATTATTCAATAAAGGATGGACGTGACATTGCGAGTATCCCCGCGGAAGCAGGGAACGTTACGTTTCTTGTTGCCACGCCGAGTGATGAGCGCAATGCTGTCTTCACTGCGGATGGGTCCCGTATGATTTTTTCATCCGATAAGAGTGGCATCTTCAATCTGTACGAATACGATATGACTACAAAGGAAACCGTGCAGTTGACTAATGTCCTCGGCGGCGCCTTCATGCCGACGATTAACAATCGAGGACAGATCGCATTTTCATCCTACTCCTCAACGGGCTACAAAATTTCCATGCTCGATAGCATTCGCCCCGTAGAGAAACCTTCTACGTATCTGCAAGCCACCGTGAGAAATACTGATTCTTCGATAAAACTTGTCTCCGCGAGTGATGATCCCCAGCGCTTCGATTGGAAAACACTCCGCTCCTACGACGATACACAACTTCCGTCGTATGCCGACACGACGTACAAGAATATCGCAACCAGTCTCACCTTTGTTCCTTTTGTTCGGGTCGATAATTATAATCCGAAGAACAAAGGGATCGATGTATTGAAACTTGGATTGTACGCCTTTTCGTACGATGTGCTCGATCGCTACGGATTCTTTGCGGGCGGAGCGATCGATAAGAAAGGTGAGCGCGATTTGTTTTTCACATTCGACTATCGTGGGAAGATACCGGGTTTGTTCGCACTCGGTATGGAACCGGCAATGTCGCTTGAAGTCTATAACATCACCCGCAAGACTGATAACCTGTTGAACTTGCGCGAAGACTTGAAGATCCCGGTGGAAGTGACCTACAACCTTTTGGAGTTCGACGTCGCGTTCAAACAGAAAATCTTCACGGAGGCATTCGACCTTGAGCTGCGGTACGCACACAGCCGGTACAACGCCGACATCGGAACGTTTATCTTGGAGGATACGCTTTCCGGTGGACCAGCCTTCGTAATCCAGGCTTTCGGAACATTGTATCTTATCGGTAACGATATATCGACTACGTTGAAATATGAAAATATTGGGCTTTCCCGCACACAGGAAATCAATCCTGTCGGAAGAAAGATTCGAATCCGGTATGACTACGAGTTCAATAAGTTTAACCCGGATAATGAGTATGAGATTTCCAACGGTCTCTTGATCCCGAAACGCCAGCAAGTGAATTTTCATCGCCTTGATCTAAGCTGGCGTGAGTATCAACGACTTCCGGGATGGAAGCATACGCTCTCTGTACAAGTGCATGGTGGCACTATCTTCGGTCCACCGGTTGATGACTTTTTCAACTTCTACATTGGTGGGCTTGCGGGAATGAAGGGCTATCCCTTCTACTCGCTCGGCGGAAATGAATTCGCGTATGCCAATCTCACCTATCGCTTTCCTGTTCTCGAGCACATCGATCTGCGACTATTGCAGTTGTATTTCGATAAGCTGTACGCTGCGTTCTACGGTGACGTTGGGACAGCATGGACAAACGGCAGGGACGGTACGCTTCGCGATCAAAAGTTTAAACGGGATGCAGGTGTAGAATTGAGACTCGAAGCATTTTCCTACTATGCATTTCCTACGCGTGTCTTCTTCAATGCAACATACGGGTTTGATCAGTTCAACTATTATACAACCACATCGACAACACCGTTTACATACGGCAAAGAGTGGAACTTCCATTTTGGGGTGTTGTTCGGCTTCGATCTCGATTAACTGGAAAGGATTCTTCAATGGCGGCAAAAACCCTCTCTCTGATTCTGTTCTTCATGATCTCAGTGATTGCTGTAGCTGGAGAGAAACAACCGATGCATCTCACGGGCAATCCGACCGTTGATTTCTTCGGCATTTCATCCAGGTCTCTCGCCTTCTCCGATACGAATAGGATGACGAACAACCAGGAGCTTGTTCCGGCGAGCGATGATCAGACAAAATCGCCGTGGATCGCTGGCATTCTCTCTCTGGCGATCCCCGGGTCGGGGGAAGTGTACTCAGGAAGCTATGTGAAGGGGGCGATCTTTTTCGTCGCCGATGTCGCATTCTGGACCACTGCTCATCTCTATGATAAAAAAGGGGATCATCAGACTGATGTCTTTCAGGATTTTGCCAATGCTCACTGGAATGCCGTGCGCTACGCGAATTGGACGTTGGAGAATCTGAATACGATCAATCCCGGTGTTCCCCAATCGAATGAGAACTCCTACCGGATGGGCATCTACGGAACTACCAACACGGTTGATCCCAACACATGCGGTCCACCATTTGGATGTATCAACTGGGTCGCTCTCAACAATATGGAACGCGATGTTGCGAACAATGGCTACACACACAGCCTGCCGTACTATAACCAGCAACAGTACTATGAGCTGATCGGAAAGTACGACCAATTCAGCCGCGGGTGGGATGATGCTGATCTCACGGACATAACGATGCCCATCAAACGAAACTCCAAGCGGATGACTGAATACTCAGAAATGCGCGCTCAGGCAAATAATTACTATGATGTCGCAAGCACGTTTGTGAGCGTTGCTGTCATTAACCATTTCCTCAGCGCGATCGATGCCTTCTGGTCGGCGACGCGGTATAACAAATCTCTCCACGCTGAGCTGAAAATGAGAATGCAGCCGACATCAGTTGGTCTTCTCCCGATGACAGAGGCTCGAATCCGGTACGACTTCTGAGAACAGCCATAAGACTATTGTGCGTTACTTAGGAACGCGCAGAAGAACAATAACGCCTACCGTCAGGAAGATCATGTTAGCAAGCCACGCAGTGATGAGAGGATGCAGGTCGCCGTTGTATCCGAATGCCTGACTAATCTGCAGGAAGATCATGTACAGGAAACTGATGCCAATGGCAATGCCGAACTCAACGCCGAGACCGCTTCTGCGCTTGACGGACGAGAAAGGAATACCGAAAAGGGCCACAATCGCACTCGCAAACGGAAATGCAATCTTACCATAGTAGTCCACGAGCCAGCGTGCCACTTCGTGCCCCGCTCGTTGCTGGTTGTCGATGAACATTTTCAGGTCAGTGTAGTTCATCTCTTCAGGCTTTTCCTGTTTCTTTCTGATATCGTCCGGGGAAAAGTTCAACGCGCCGATTGAGAGCGCGCTGAATTGCTTAAGCGTCTCCTTTCCACGATCGAACCGCCGCTCCGTACCATTCACGAGCCTCCATGTCTTTAGTGCCGGATTCCATTGCATCTCCGTTGCATCATACCGTGCAATAATCCTTGTCGCATCCTCCGGATTGAAATCCTGGATGCTCACCTGCTGAGCGACGTTTCGCGAGTCATCAAAAATGCCGATGGAGAGAATCCTCGTCTGTGAATCTTGGATGAAGATATTATTCTTGGAAACGAACTGGATATCTTTTTGAAAATAGATCCGTGCGATCTCAAACTTTTTCTTGTTAGCATACGGCACGATCCATCCGTTGAAGTAGATCGAGCCGGCACTCACCAGTAATGCGAACACGATGATGGGTGCCATGAATCGGTACAGACTGACACCGCTTGACTTGAGAGCGCTGAGTTCGTTGTATGTTGAGAGACGTCCCGTTGTGAACAGAGCCGAAAGCAGCATCGCCACGGGAGTCATGAGTTTGATGATCTCCGGCGTGAAATAGAGATAGTAGGTGGTGATCATGCCGATGGTGGCGTTGCGGTCGAGGAAGTCGTCGAGGTTATCCATCATGTTCACCACGACGAAGAGGATTGTTATCGACAGCAGTGAGAAGCATGCAGTCTGGATGAATTGTCGGAGAACGTAGCGATCAATCTTCGTCATGCACCACTATGCTTTTAAGTCTCTGCTATGCTGGGTGTACGCATGAACGCGGGAACGAACCGACGCATCGAGACCCAGTCGACGGTGGGAGTTTCGCGTCCCATCCGCAGTGTGAGGTAAAGTCCCAAGAAGCTGAGGACGATGTTTGCCATCCACATGCCGAACCATGGGCTGATGAAACCGCGATCCGCGAGTTTTTCTCCGCCTATGAGCGACGCCCAGTAGAGAATAAAAAATCCGAGGCTGAGGGTAGCTGCAACGCCGAACGTTCCACGGCGGGCAATGATGCCAAGCGGTGCACCAATGAACACAAAGACAAGACAGGCAACGGGTATTGCGTACTTCTTGTGGATCTCAACGAGATATTGATCGATCTGTCGTTGGTTGTACTCGATGGTCAGCATTTGGTTGGTGATGTTCGATTGAATACCGCGCTCCTGCGCAAGTGCAAGGTTTATCGCTCGTTGACGGAGAGATACCTGATCGAGATGGGATGGAATTGCTGACGGGCTCATCATGATCCCTCCGAAGGGTGCTGCCGTTTGCATCGCCTGGAGCCGAGCTTTTTCGTTAGCGCGTTCCCAGTCGTCAACCATCTTCTGCATATTTTGTGCGCTAAGCTCACGATCGCCACGATCGAATGCATTTTCACCCGATCGCTCAAAGTCGAATCCCTCTGCATTCATCACGATGCGGTGACGGCTGTAGCGCACCCGACGGTAGGTTTGCATATCGCGTATGTTCGTTTGGTGGATCTCGCCGTTGTAAAGATCCATGATCAATTTGCGGTAATCAGGTGTGAACGAGACTTTCCCTCGCTCTGCCGTCACGACGACGTTCATTGTCGGGTCGGTGTAGTCGTAGATGGTAACACCTTCCAGATCGTTCGATTGCTCAAACGTCTTGCGCGCAAGAATGCTGTAACCCTGGATGTCTTGCGAGAACAGTCCAGCTTGGATCGCCAGCGTCGGCTTGATACGGCGGATATCAATCATTAACACCTTGAAACGATGGTTCGCTTCCGGGAGAACGTTGTTGTTAAACTGCACGAGCAGATACGTGATAACCATCGCCGTAAGGGCGACGGGTGCGATCATGCGATAGAGACTCATACTGCTTGCCTTCATCGCCGTGATCTCATTGTGAGATGACAGCTTCCCGAACGCCATCAGTGTCGCGACGAGGACCGCCATCGGAACTGCAAGCACGACCATCCACGACAGACTCAGCATGATCAATTCGCCAATGACCCACGCACTTAAGCCTTTGCCCACAAGCTGATCCACTGCTCTCATGAGAAATTGTAAGAGGAAGATGAACATCACCATGATAAACGCAAAGAGAAAGGGACCGATGTGTGCGCGCAGTATGTGGAAGTAGAGTTTCATGGGTTACCCGTATTAAATATACCCTCTTGAGATTGATTTTACAAACATTATAGAATTGTGCCTACAGACAACAAATGGCTTGCTATTCAACGTCCTTTTTCCTACCTTTTTCAAGCATCTGTCTATCGGTTGAATGGGTGATAGACGAAGTTAAGAGCCTTGAACTAAACAGAATTTTTTCTTGTTCCACTTCTCGTAACCGAAAGGAGCCGTTGGTATCGAGTCTTGCTAGCAGTTAAGCAGTGGTGCGCTGAGTTCATGTCCCCGTGAGATGGACATAACGAAAAGCCTGCACTGCACTATGAATTCATAACAAGATCGCAATACACAACGTGAGCCGGTTTCGCGCAGTTCGATCCTTCGGATTTTCATCCAGCCATACGCTTTTCATCCCTTCTATTGTTCTTTTGGGGTGTATCCTCGTCGCGGCGGCATCGGCGGTTGCCCAAGTTACACCGCCCGGTGTCAGCGATACAACAGCGCGACCCGATTCCACCTTACGTCCGTCGTTTCCATTTCCCGGCGGACTCGATACGACGAATCCCCTTAATCGGTTCCGGCAAGGACCAGGACACGCGCGTCTCGACTCTCTTGGGTTTCCACGCGATTCACTTGGCAACCTGATTGACTCACTTCACGTCAGAAACGATTCAACCAAGCGTGATACTTCTGCAGAGCATTGGGTTGTCTATCTCGACTCGACCTCGCGCGTCGCGCAGTTCGTACACCGCCGGTTCGATCTGCCCACCGTTGAAATGTTCCCTCGACCGAACTACAGTTTGTATCTGGACATCAAATCTCCCGCGTACAAGCGCGAGATCCAAGTGGATTCAATCGGCCAGTATGTTACCGTTCGCGAGATGGTGAATGATCTGGATGTCAAAGTTCCAACACGCATATCGCTGGAAGAGTATATCCATCAGCGATACGAGGAAGAAAAACGGAACAATTGGCGAACGTTTGCTACCGAATACACGATCAAGGAAAATAGGGACCAGCTTGGTGGTTTCCTCGGATCGCTGACGAATATTTCGATTCCGGTTCCGGCAAACCCCCTCTTAAACATCTTTGGCAGCAACAAGATTAACCTTCGCATCTCCGGAGCGGTAGATATTCGTGCTGCCTTCCGAAATCAATCGTCAGATCAGGCGACGATCTCGCCGCTCGATCGCTCCAGAAGCGAGCCGGATTTCAACCAGGACGTGCAGATCAACGTGAACGGGACCATCGGCGACAAACTTCACATCCTCGCCGACTGGAACACACAGCGCACATTCGAGTATGAGAACCAGCTCAAGATTAACTACCAAGGATATGACGATGAGATCGTGCAAAGCGTTGAGGCGGGAAACGTCTCGCTGCAAACCCCTTCACTGGTCGGTGGCGGACAAGCACTCTTCGGCATCAAAGCAAAATTGCAGACCGGTCCACTGACATTGACCACATTGCTCTCTCAGAAAAAGGGACAAACAAGGGAACTCACGGTCTCCGGCGGTGCAGCGTCGAGCGAGATCACCATTCGCCCAGACGAATACAGCAAGACTCATTTCTTCGTTGATACGCTGTACCGCAAGTACTTTGAGACTCTCCGTGTTCCGGGTAGTCCGAACATTACACAGGAAATCTATAGGAATCAGATCATCCAGATGGATGTCTTTGTGAGTCTCACATCGGCGGTCAATTTAGAAAATAATAAGGTGACGGCTCGAGCATATATTGATCTCCCGGCGCATAGTGATACGACTCGATATACACTCGCGGAATTGAGCGTCCTGGATACATCCGACGGACGATATGCGAAGCAGGGGATCTTCAAGCGACTCGATCCCAATAGGGACTACACGTTTGATCGGTTGGGCGGCTACATCAATCTCTTCACAAGCGTCAATGACAACCAGATCATTGCCGTTTCCTATAGGATCGCAGGCGGTGATTTGGTGTACGGTGGAAAGATTGAGGGTAATGACAATGTACAAGTTCTCAAGCTGATTAAGCCCGAATTCCCGAGATCAAGCTACAAGCCGGCATGGGACCTGATGATGAAGAATATCTATTCTCTCCACACAACAAACTTGAAAAAAGATGGGTTCGACTTCAAAATCGTGCGCTTTAATTATGGTGCAGCAGATATCGATCAAATCGATGGACAACCCCTGCTCAAGGTGTTTGGTCTGGATCGATATGGATCTGATAATTCTCCGAATCCAGACAATCAATTTGATTTTATTCCCAATGTTACTGTTGATCAAGAACATGGTGAGATCGTTTTTCCGAGCTTGCGGCCATTCGATTCCACCATCGTGAAGTACTTTAGAGAAATCAATCCGACCAAGCCTGTCGGTGATTCGCTTCTGTTCGGCGACGTGTATGATACGACGTCGCAAGCAGCGCAGAATAATTCCGCAAAGAATAAATACTTGATGCGTATAAAGGCTGCAGGTGCACAATCGAGCCGTTACAGTCTCGGATTTAATCTCGTCGAGGGCAGCGTGCAGGTCATTCTGAATGGCAGAACGCTCACACCCAATACCGATTACACTGTCGATTACATCGTCGGTGAGGTCGTGATTAGAAATCCCGAGGCGCTATTACCGAACGCGCAAGTACAGGTGAAGTACGAGCAGAATGATTTGTTCCAGCTTGCTTCCAAGACCCTCATCGGTGCCCGCGGTGAAATGCCAAACGTCTTTCCCAATACCAACCTGGGATTCACCATCATGAATCTGAACCAGGCGACGTTAAGCGATAAGGTACGATTGGGTGAGGAACCGACGAATAACATGATCATGGGCGTCGATGCAACGACCTCAATGAATCTTCCATTCTTGACCGATGCGATTGACGCGTTACCACTCTTGCGAACACGAGAAATGTCAACCCTGCGATTCGGTGGGGAAGCAGCATACATTCTTCCTGATCCGAACACAAAGAAAAGCACCGTCGTAAGCGATCACGGCGCAAGCATTGCCTACATCGATGACTTCGAAGGTGCACGCCGAACCATACCGTTGCCGATTTCCTATTCAGCATGGACATTGGCGAGCCCGCCGGCGTATACACGTCTCGGTTCTGTTCCTGATTCAGTGAAGACCTGGTCGAAGGCGAGATTAGAGTGGTACAATCGTTTGCCCAGCGACGTCGTGTCAGAAGAGATCTGGCCCAAGAGAGCCACGCGCAAAGGGCAGAACCAAGTAACCGTTTTGAATCTTGATTACTTTCCAAACCGTCGCGGCACCTACAATTTTTCGCCACACCTCGATGCAACGCTCCATCGCAATAAACCGGATTCACTCAGAACGAACTGGAATGGGATCATGCGCTACATCGGCACGACGGCGGGAAGCATACTCGATCAGAACATTACCTACCTCGAGGTCTGGGCGAAAGTAATCAGCAAGAGTCCCAATGATTTGCAGAAGGGACGGCTCTATGTCGATCTCGGACGTATCAGCGAAGCAGTATTTCCAAATTGGACCAGGCAGAACCCTCCCTCGGAAGATTACGTTTCAACTCAACAGAATCCCAGTGGCTTTCCGAACAGCGTTCTCAATCCGGGAGAAGACATCGGGATCGACATGGAAGATGATGGTACTGAACGAGTGACACATGATGCATTCCTGGCGTCCAACGCCGGGGATCCGGACGTTAGCGCGGCTGATCCGAGCGGTGACGATTGGGCGCCATACACTTCATCAGGGAAATATGAATACCCAGATACCAATCTCGTGAAGTTTAATGGAACGGAAGGGAATTCTAAAGATCCATCCGGTCTTTATCCCAATACAACAGACCTGAACGGCAACAACGCGCTGGACGAGACGAACCAGTATCTTGAGTATGAAATCCCTCTTGATACAACATATATAGACTCATCCGGTGTAACGGTGCAGAATGCATTGCGTGTTGGTGGTGGACAGAATGGCTGGATTCAATTCCGCATTCCCCTTCTCGAAGCTACCAGATCATTAGGCAGCCAATCGGCCCAATCAATTCTGCAGAATGTCCAATATCTCCGACTCTGGGTGTCCGGATTTGAGGAGCCTGTGAGCATTCGCATCGCGGAGATGGATCTTGTTGGTAATCAGTGGCAGGAGCGGACGAAGAACGATACCATCATGAAAGTCAGTACGGTGAACGTTGAGGATAACGCTGACTATGCGGCTGAATTTACCCAATTGGGAATCGTGAGGGAAAAGGATCGTACCGACCCAAGCCAGATTATCGAGGGAAATGAACAGTCTCTTGCTTTGGTTATCAACAATCTTCCGCGGGATTCGTCGCGAGAGTGCTTCAAGTCGTTTAATATCCGACCTCTCGATCTGTTCAACTATAAATCGATGAAGATGTTCGTTCACGGCGACCCAACATTTACGTATGTGTCGCCGACGGAACATGATGCGGAAATCTACATTCGCTTTGGCTCGGACTCTCTCAACTTCTATGAGTATCGTGCGCCGATCCACCCTGGTTGGGATATGGTCAATAATGAGGTCAATATTGTCTTCTCGGAATTGACGACGGTAAAATCTGCCCGTGATTCTACTTCTGCCAAGCTTCACCGTATCCCGGTAAGAAATGGACCTCCGGGTGCAACATACGGTATCCAAGGAAGTCCATCACTTCGTCAGGTTCGAGAGATCGTGATTGGAGTTCGGAATTCGTCACCGGGATTTGCCCTGAAGACGCGTTACCTCCCTCCACTTGATTATCTTTCGGGTCAGATTTGGGTGAACGAGCTCCGTCTTGTGGACGTTGAGAACTCTGCGGGGGTCGCTTATCATTTTGATACACAATTAAAGCTTGCCGATTTTGGCAACATGCAGTTCAATTATTCAAGGACTGATCCAAATTTTCACGCGCTTGATCAGCGCTTCGGGAGCCAGACGACAGGCATCAATTGGCAGGTGAATGCCAATGTTGCTCTGGAAAAATTCTTCCCGCAAGACTGGCAAGGGACTTCAATTCCCATCGGATATGCGCACTCTGAGAATCTTGTGAAGCCCAAATACCTTCCCAATACAGATGTGGTGGTTGACGCGGCTGCGAGTCACGCCTCAACTCCAGCCGCTGCGGATAAAGTGATCACAGAATCACAGAGCCTTCACGTACAGGACTCCTATTCACTCTCGAATTTTCATATCGCTCCACCGATTCAGGCGTGGTATTGGCGCGATACGTTCAACAAGCTTTCATTCGGATTTAATTATAGCACTTCCAGCGATCGTGATCCATCGATTGCCGAGCGAACGGGCTGGCTCTGGAATGCAAGGATGAACTACGCTGTGAGTCTGCCGCCAGATTATTATATTCAGCCGTTCAAGAGCATTTTTAATGGGATCTTTCTTCTGAATGAGTTCAAAGAATGGAAGCTGTATTATGTTCCCTTCACGAACCTTTCGGGTAGTTTAGGAGGTCAACGGTCGCGGTCGTACGAAATTGCGCGCGCGCCGGGGAGTACGCCGCGGGAAACTCGCAACTTCGGCGCAACGAAAGCGTTCGGGTTTGGTTGGAAATTGACTGAGGGCGGATTGACCAGTCTCTCCGGCGATTACGGTCTCTCCATCGACCGCAATCTTTTGCCGCTTGATAATGATACGGTGGGAAGAAACTTTTCGTCGATCTTGAGGAACTTATTGGTCGGCGGAAGAGACGGGCGGTATGGACAGCGCGTGACGATTAATTCAAAACCAAAGCTTCCAAACATCTTCGATATCACAAAGTACATCGACTTGAATGCTCAGTACTCTGTGAACTACGGCTGGCAGAATTCCTTCCAGGGCGGCGACGCCGGCAAAAGTGCTGGCTGGGATAATAATATATCGCTTAGCATGAGTTTGCGGCTCAAGTCGCTCACCGACCCGTGGTTCGAAACGAAGGATGAGCCTGCGCAGGCACAACCGCCAGAACAAAGAAGAAATCAGGACAGAGAAAAGGATGAAGGACCACCTGACTCGACAAAGCCAAAAGATCAGAAGAAACCCGTTGAAACAGGACCATCGAAAAGTTTCTTCTCTCAGATCAAGAATGTGGCGAAGGTATTCGTAAAGATTCCATTCCTCGATTACGAGAATATCAACATCTCCTTTTCGCAAACAAATCGGAGTGGCAACGCTGGTGTTATCGGCAGTACAGGGTTCAAGAACTTCTGGGGTCGATTGCCTTTCCAGGGATCACTTCTCGAAAACGGACCATCGCGGTTATATCAATTGGGACTCATCACCGATCCGAGTGGGACGTTACGGTATTCTCCAAAATCGAGCTTTCCATTTATTGGATGGAGGACTGAGCCTGGCTTGCGAGCCGCCAAAACTTCATTCACCGATCAATTCTCGCAGAGCAACAATCTTGCACTCAGAACCAATCGCCCGTTGTGGACCGGTGCGACACTCGAGATCAATTGGAAAGTAGGATGGCAATTCACGAAATCAACAACGCTGACGACAGATTCTCTTGGACATCCGTTTGCAGGTGAACCAGCCACCGGCGGTAGCATTGAGCGCTCCTTCCTTACACTACCTCCCGTGCTCTTCTTCAAAGTGTTCAAGAGCAATCTCGAAGATGTGGGCAGGAAGTTCGAAGCACATCCCCAGCGGACGACTGCTCCCAACGTTGCACTCGCGGATGCGTTCGAGCGAGGAATGGAGGCACTCCCGATTCTTAATAAAATCTTCGGCCAGTATGTCCCGAGACCGAACTGGACCCTTCGGTGGGATGGCGTTGAGAAGATTGTCGGTTTAAGCTCCGTCTTGGAAAGGATGTCACTCGAACATACCTATAACTCCAGCTTCCGGAAAGATTTCCGTGGGTTTGCTGGAAAAGAGGAGCAGACCGACGCTGAACGCATCTCCTACGGCTTCTCGCCGCTCGCCGGTATCAATGCGACATTCAAGGAAGTCATGAAGGGCAGCCTGTCGGGAACGCTTCGATATAACTCGACTACGTCGCTTGATCTCAACTTAGCCTCCACACCTCCGAATATTGTGGAGGCGTTGTCGCAAGAAATGTCTCTCTCATTCACCTATTCACGACATGGGTTCTCGCTTCCGCTCTTCGGCTTGAATCTATCGAATGATCTCGATGTGAGCATGACATATTCTCGCACGAAGAATTCGCGCAAGAGGTTCGATCCTCAAATACTTGAAACCGCTCAGGAAGGAATTCCTCTCGAAGGCAACACGCGGACGTTACTTGAACCGCGCATCCGGTATGTCCTCAGCACGCGCGTCACGGCATCCCTGTTCTACCGCTATTCAAAAACCGCTCCCGATGAGGGCGGCTCACTGATCTTCGGCACCACAACGAACGAAGCCGGCATCGATATCCATATCTCCATTTAAGTTGTTTCTGTTCTCCGTTTGCCTTCCACCGCGATCTGAAGGTGTTCGTTGACTCTCTACAGTGAAATGGTTATTTTATTAGAGGAGTAATGCATGAATGTACTGACAGCAACAAAAGGAAAAATTCTCTGGGTCGATGATGAAATCGAGCTTCTCCGCTCTCACATCATGCTTCTTTCAGAAAAAGGGTATACCGTAGAAACCGCGACGAATGGTGAAGACGCGATCGGTCTCGTGAAATCGAAATCGTTCGATCTTGTCTTTCTTGACGAGATGATGGCAGGGATGGGGGGACTCATGACGCTGTCACGAATCAAAGACATCCGCCCCGACCTTCCCGTTGTCATGATCACGAAGAATGAAGATGAGGGGTTGATGGAGGAAGCGATCGGCGTGAAGATCAGTGATTACCTTACTAAGCCGGTGAACCCGAGCCAGGTGCTGCTCGCCGTGAAGAAATTTTTAGAGAGAAAAAAAATTGCAGGCGCGCAAGTCTCTCGTGACTATATCAAAGAATTCAATGAGATCTCTCTTGCATTGCAGAATAATCTCACATCGGCAGATTGGGCGGCGATCTATCTGAAACTTGTTGACTGGTCGATAGAGATGGACCAGCACCCGGAGCTCGGTCTCAAACAAACACTCAGCGACCAGACCAAGGAATGCAATGTGGAGTTCTCGAAATTTGTCGAGCGGAATTACCGACACTGGCTCGAACAGGAAAAACGTCCGACGCTTTCCGTCGACATCGTCGAGCGCTATCTCATCCCCGAGCTTCGGGATACGAGCAAGTCGGTGTTCTTCTTTGTCGTAGACTGCTTGCGATTAGACCAATGGATGGCGATGGAGACAGTGCTACGCGAATATTTTGATGTTACGCGCGACCATTATTATTCCATCCTCCCGACTGCAACGCCGTATTCTCGCAATTCGATCTTCAGCGGCGCATGGCCTGCAGAGATCGAAGTCCGTTTTCCTGAAATCTGGGAACAGTGGGAAGATGACGACAACAGCCGCAACAGATACGAGCATCAATTTCTAGATAACCTGTTGGAGCGGAGGAAAATTCAGTTGAAGCCGGATTCGAAGTACATCAAGATTCTGGATGCAGAATTCGGTCGCAGTATCGACCAGAACATCCTTTCGTACGCAAAGAACCGACTGACGGCGGTCGTGGTGAATTTTGTCGACATGCTTGCCCATGGCAGGTCGGACTCTCAACTGTTGAAGGAGATCGCTCCGGATGAAGCGGCGTACCGATCGCTGACGACATCATGGTTCATGCACTCATCATTGTTTTCGATGCTGCGAACCCTCTCCCGACAGAAACATGTGTCGATCGTGTTGACAACCGATCATGGAAGTATCCGTAGTCTACGCGGGACCAAAGTCATTGGCGATCGGGAAGCATCAACGAACTTGCGCTATAAGTATGGCCGGAACCTCAAGGCTGATGAGCGACATGCAATCTTCGTGAAGAACCCGTCTGACTATCGTCTGCCGAAACGGAGCGTTACAATCAATTATCTGATCGCGAAGGAAGATTATTATTTCGTCTATCCGACGGACTATCATAAGTATCTGAACCAATACCGTGACAGCTTTCAGCACGGCGGAATCTCAATGGAAGAAATGATTCTGCCCGTGGTGAAGCTGAAACCGAAACAATGAGCTGATGCAGAGAAAAACATTCACGACACATTCAGAAGAAGCAACTATTGCTCTTGGTGAAGAGTTCGCACGTGAACTTGCACGTGGTAGTATCGTCGCGCTCTATGGGGATATCGGGACCGGAAAGACACGTTTGATCAAAGGGATCTGTCGGGGTTTGGGTGTGGAAGAACATGTTGCAAGCCCTACCTTTACCATCGTGACGGAGTATAAAGGTTCATTTGTAGACATCTACCATTTTGATTTCTACAGGATGAAGTCTCCAACCGAAGTCCGGGAGATTGGTGTCGAGGAATACCTTGGTGGCGATGGGGTGTGTCTCATCGAATGGGCGGATCGCATCAAGGATATCCTTCCACTTCACCGGTTCGAGGTACACCTGTCGTTGGGAGAGGACGAGCGTTCACGTGTGATCACCATAGAAGATCATATCGGGGTTGCCGCATGATTGTTCTTGGAATCGAAACCGCCACCGCAGTGTGTGGAACTGCTCTGATCGAAGATCGACACGTGCGCGCCGAACGTTCGGTTGAAGCCCCGCACGTTCATTCAGAAAAACTCATGACACTCATCGATGAGTGCCTACAATCTTCCGGGATGGAGTTGCGAGATTGTGATGGTATTGCCATCTCGATCGGTCCCGGCTCGTTCACGGGTCTGCGCATCGGCTTGAGTGTTGCAAAGGGTCTTGCATATGCGGTCAGCAAGCCGATCGTCAGTGCATTGACTCTTGAGGCTCTCGCGTGGAGAGCGATGTACCAGTATCTCGCTGTGAAGGGAGATCTGATCATGCCGATGATTGATGCACGTCGAGATGAAGTGTATACTGCTGTATATCGACACGGTGGTAATATCCTTGAGGAAGTCAAACCCTCCTGCGCGATGGTTCTAAAAGAGATGGTAAACTTGGTTGATGTCAACGATCGTGTGATTGTTCTTGGTGATGGTGTTGAAAAATTTCAAGAGCATCTGGCGAAGAATAAACCGAACGCAAGTTTTCGGGTTGTCATTCCACCGCGCGATGCTCGCTTATGCTCGCCGGTGACTGTAGCCTCCCTCGGCAGGGAGAAACTCGAACGGGGCACGGCTGATGATGTTGCCTCACTCGAACCGCTCTATGTGAAAGATTTCTATACGCTTGTGAAAACCCAACATCAAACAGTGACATCGTAATGGCGTGGTTCCGGCGATCAAAAGTCAGCATTGAGAGTGGACCTCAACGGAAAGACGTTCCCGATGGGATGTGGACAAAATGTGACGGCTGTGGTGAAATTATCCACCGTAAACAACTCGAACAGCAGCTCTATACGTGCGTGAAGTGTAATAATCATTTCCGCATCGGCAGCCGAGAATATCTTCAGATTCTTCTTGATGAAGGAACGTTCAGGGAACTCGACCGGAAGATGCGATCCACTGACCCGCTGAGCTTTATCGATACGAAAGAGTACAAGGAACGGATCAAAGACTCGATCCGGAAGACGGAACTGAATGATGCGGTGCGAATAGGCATAGGCAGGGTCAATAAGATGAAGGTTACCATTGGCGTCATGGACTTCGGCTTTATTGGCGGCAGCATGGGCTCGGTCGTGGGTGAGAAGGTCGCCCGAGCAATCGACAAAGCGCGCAAGTCTAGGACGCCGCTTATCCTGATTTCCTCAAGCGGCGGTGCGCGTATGATGGAAGGTGCCCTCTCACTCATGCAACTTGCCAAGACGAGCGCCAAGCTCGCCCAGCTTTCTGATGCAGGGATTCCGTACGTCTCGGTGATGACCGACCCGACGACTGGTGGCGTGACGGCAAGTTACGCAATGCTGGGCGATGTGAACATCGCCGAACCCGGAGCGCTCATCGGGTTCGCAGGACCGCGCGTGATTAAACAGACAATCGGCAAAGATTTGCCGGAAGGGTTCCAGCGAGCAGAGTTCCAGCTCGAGCATGGCTTCGTCGATATTGTTGTGCATCGCAAAGAGATGAAGGATACAGTCACGAAGTTGCTGAAGTACATGTGGGAATGAGTGAAGGGGGTGAGAGGAATATTGTCGTTCTCAAAGTGTACAACATCATGGGTCAAGAAATCGCGACGCTGGTGGACGGTGTGCAAGAAGCTGGTTCCACGTCCGTCGATTTCAACGCATCATCCTTGCCAAGCGGTATCTACTCCTATCGCATGAATGCATCGAGTGGAAATATTTCGTACATTACCACGCGCAAGATGCTCTTACTAAAATAAATTTTTTTTAACTTGCCTTCCTATATGACTATCCATATCATAGGTGTGCCGATGGACCTTGGTGCAGGACGTCGTGGCGTCGACATGGGACCATCTGCCATCCGCATCGCCGGGATCGGCGAACGGTTGAGAGAACTCGGCTATAAAGTGATCGATGAGGGTGACCTCTCGATCAAGACGCAGGAGGAACAGCGCGTCAAAGATCCTCATGCGAAGTATCTTCCCGAGATCTCTCGTGCGGTGAACGTGCTTGGACGAAAGGTGAACAAGATTGCTCATCACGGACACTTCCCGCTGGTGCTCGGTGGCGATCATTCAATTGCAATCGGGACGATTAGCGGGATTGCCGCACACGCGCGAACGAGGCATAAAAAAATAGGGGTACTGTGGATCGATGCGCACGGTGATTTTAATACTCCTGAAAGCTCCCCATCGGGGAATATCCACGGTATGCCCCTTGCGGTGTGCACGGGACTTGGTCCGCGATCGCTACGATCGGTTTGTGGCTCGTTCCGTAAGGTCGACCCGGCACATGTCGCGATCATCGGATTGCGGAATCTTGATAAGGCAGAGCGTGAGAACATTATCAAGTATGGCGTGAAGATATACACGATGGAAGACATTGACAAATATGGTGTACATCGCGTTATGAAGAAAGCATTGCAAGAAGTTGCAGGTAATATCGATTATCTGCACGTCAGTTTTGATCTCGATAGTGTCGATCCGGTGTATGCGCCGGGAGTAGGAACTCCTGTTAAGGGCGGCTTGGATTATCGCGAAGCTCACCTCATCATGGAGATGGTCGCCGAGTCAAGGAAGATGACCTCGCTCGAGCTGGTCGAAGTCAATCCGATCCTTGATAATCGAAACCAATCGGCGGAGTTTGCCGTAGAGTTAGTACAATCAGCGTTCGGTAAGAAGATCCTATGAGATATTTCGATTGGCATGATTGTCGATGAACCTATCGCCGCTGTCAGTGGGCGAGTCGATGGGACAACGGTCACAGATGAAGAGCAAGAGAAGAGGAGACCAAGGGTCAGCGCTGTGAGAAGAAGGTATTTTTCGGACGACGATTTTCGAAGAATACGGATTCTCTCAGTAGCTGCCGGCATCGTGCTCCATGGATTGGTGATCGTGGGGTTACTCTTTTATCAGGAGAAGGTTGCGGAGAAAGCAGCAGCGGAAAATCTCCAGTTCGGCGGGAGCGGTGGCGGTGGTGCCGAAGGTGCACAAGACGACGTTCTCCAGTTTGGTCCGCAGGGGTCGACACAGAAGCTTTCGGGAACTGAGGTCACGTATGCGCCGGAATTCAATCTGATACAAATTCACGTTTATAATGATGTTGAGAATGCAACGCCTGTTCCGAAGAAAGAAGAGCCGAAACCAACAACGACGAAACGACATAAGCAGAAACCAATCATTGCGGAGAATCTTCCCACACGTTGGGTGCGTCGCGGTACCGGACCCGGTAGTGGCGGCGGTGCCGGCGGAGGCAGTGGCGGTGGAATCGGACGAAGTCAGGGGTATTCTATTGATTGGGGAGGAGCAGGTTCGCGGCGGTTGCTTAGCGGACGCTTACCTTCCTATCCTGAGGGTACAGATAAACAGATGGCAGTGATTCTGCAATTCACTGTTCTCCCCGATGGTTCGGTCGATGCAATCATTCCTGCGCGCAAAAGTGATGAATTATTAGAACGTGCTGCGATCGGTGCGCTTCGAACATGGCGATTCGATCCGTTGCCTTCACAAATGGATCAAAAATTCCAAATCGGCAGAGTGACGTTTAATTTCAAACTCGAATAACTTCTTGATGAAAGGTTTAACACTGTTATGATGCAACATCAAACGAACGTGTTGAAAACAGTTATCATGATCATAGTTCTTTTCACATGTTTCACCCAAGCGTTTGCTCAGGGATCCAAGCATCAACCTGAATGGTGGTTCGGCGGCGCGCTTGGTGTGAACTTCAATTTTTATAGTGGAACGCTTCAACAGTTGAATCCCGCGACAGTTGCACCTCAAGCATTTTCAAAGGGAGCAGGGACCGGACTTTTCCTTTCGCCGTTGCTTGAGTATCGTCCAGGTCCCACATGGGGCGGGATGCTTTCTCTCGGGTTCGATGGTCGCAGTGGATCGTTTGATGATGTAGGGGGAAGTTCGCTCTCGACCTCAATGAATTACCTGAGTCTCGAACCCAGTGTACGTTTCTCGCCGTTTCCGTTCGGTCTCTATTTTTTTGCCGGTCCGCGGCTTGGATTTAACGTCGCGAAGTCCTTCAGTTATACACCGCCGGGCGCGGGGAAAACAGACGCCGAGTGGAGCGGAGTGCGAGGCACTGTGTTCGGCGGACAACTCGGAGCGGGATACGAGTTCCCGTTATCGTCTCCTGAAAGCGAGTGGCAGATCAATCTCTCCCCCTTCATTGCTGCGCACTTCGGTCAAGGACCACGATCGGCAGAGAGTTGGTCTCTTGCTAGCGTAAGAACGGGAATTGCGATAGTATTTGGCAGCACAAAAGAGGCTCGCAGTCGAGTCGAAGGTGCATTGCAGTTTTCTGTCCGCGCACCGAAGATCATTCCGATTGAGCGGAAGGTAAAAGAGACATTCCCGATGAGGAACTATATTTTCTTTGATGAGGGTTCGAACGCGATACCGACACGGTATATACTCCTGTCAAGGGAGCAAGCGGCGACATTTAAAGAAGAACAGTTGCTTCAACCTGAACCGAAAGATCTCACCGGTCGCTCGCGTCGCCAGCTCACGGTCTATCATAACATTCTCAATATTCTCGGCGACCGCATGAGACGATTCCCTCAAGCAATGATCACTCTACTCGGAGCCGCGGAACAAGGCCCACCTGCGGGAGAGGCATTGGCCAAGGCTGTGAAGCAATATCTTATTGATGTCTTCGGTATTGAGGAGAGGAGAATCAAAACGGAAGGTCACTCCAAACCGCCCATAGCATCGTCACAGCCGGGCGGTACGCGTGAACTAGAACTCGTGGGACCGGAGGACAGACGGGTAGATGTCGGCAGCGCATCGCTTGAACTTCTCGAGCCTGTCCAAATCATATCGTTGCAGGAAGACCCGCTCGATAGCGATATACTCCTCACGGTCAGTAACGCGCAGAATGACCTCTCATCGTGGTCAGTTGTATTCAGTGATGAAAACGGTGGAGAAAAGCGATACGGTCCGTTCACCTCCGATCAAGAACGCGTTTCGGGCAGATCGGTTCTTGGTGAGAAGATCAAGGGCTCGTATACTGTTGTGGTTGAAGGTGAGACGAGGAGCGGACAGTTGATCCGAAAAGAACAATCGGTTCACCTCATTAGGTCGGATGAACCGGAAGAAGCGCCAGGATTTCGCTTTAGCATCCTGTTTGAATTCGACCAGTCGAAAACCGTTGCTACCTATGAACGCTTCCTTACAGGAACTGTCGCGCCACTGATTGCCGATGGAAACAGCGTGATCATCCACGGCCATACCGACATCGTCGGCGAGGAGAGCCATAATCTAAAACTCTCTCGTGATCGTGCTCAGGAAACAATGAACATCATCGAAAAGGCCTTAGTGAGTTCCGGCAAGCGTCGCGTCAAGTTCGATACGTACGGATTCGGTGAAGACGTTCGCCGGGCACCGTTCGACAACACCTTGCCTGAAGAACGCTTTTACAATCGTACGGTCATCATTGATATCGTGCCGGAGTAACACTTCCTTGCCGGTCACCGTCAGACGAGTCGTCTGGGGAGTCGTTCTTTTGGCGAACCAGTGGTTCGTTTCGACCATTGCGTATTGTCAGGTCCCGCCGGTTCGAGCGACAATCCAACCTCATGACCTTGTGGATGCTGCAGGGTGGATGAAGAACGGTGGCTATCATGCCGCTCGTCAGGATATGGAGGATATTTTCTCTCAACTGACTTCGGTGGACGAAAAACGTGATGCAATCTTCATCCTCATGCAAAGCTCATTTGAAGACCAAGAGTATGAAGAAGCATTTCAGTGGGCTGCTGAGTATCTGGGTCATTACCCTAACGATGCAAGGCGGCAAACTGCGCTCTTCATACGAGGTGTTAGCGCTTTCCAGACGCAACGGGTTGAAGTAGCACGCGATGATCTTGAAAAATTCTTAGGGCTCGCGCCGGACCATTCGAAAAACGGTGCTGCGTCGTTCTGGCTTGCCATGACGAAATTGGATGAGGGAGATTGGGCGGCGGCTGAGTCCGATTTGCAACACACGTACGAAGACCCCGCCGCATTGAACTATCACGACATCGCGTTGATGGGTTGGGCGCTCTCGCTTGAGCGTAGGGGCGCGTGGACCGAAGCGATTCACCATCTCGAAGAATTCATTACTCAATTTCCGCGAAGTAATCTTCTCCCTTCCGTCAAAATCAGACTGGCATCGCTCTCACTGCGCGTTGGCGCTCCACATCGGACACTTGAGGTTCTCGAAGGGACAACTCCTTCAACCCACTCACAACGAGAAGAATACTCTCTTCTTCAGGCAGAAGCTGCATTACGGTCTGGCAGCTACGAAGATGCCCAATTCGCGTATGGGCGGTTCGTCAAAGAATTCCCCGATGGTAGATATGCACGAAAGGCCCTCTACGGTCTTGCTTGGTCGCGAGTGAAACGTGGTGACTACTTCGGCGCGCAGGAAGTATTTGATTCCCTCGGAAGAAGCAGCGACTCACTTGCCTACGCTGCACTATATCAGAGCGGCATTCTTGCACTCCTACAAGACAAATCTAATGAAGCCTTAGCGAGGTTTGACACGCTCACCGAACATTCGCCGTACGATTTCTACGCGGAGAGCGCTTATTTCCAGATGGGAATGATCCGCTATCGCGGTAAACATTATCGCGATGCGCGACGCTACTTTCAGCTTGCTGCGCGAATGTTTCCAGAGAGTAATCGCCGGGCGCTTTCGTACCGCATGTTGGGAGAAAGCAATCTTGCCTTAGGGGATTTCTCAAACGCGCAATACGCTTTCGGTCAGGTCCGTCGCCTTTCGGTATCGTCGGACCTCCTTGCTCCATCCATGTTTCAAGAAGGCACATGCTTGTATCATCTTGGACGGTTCAAAAGCAGCGCCGAAATGTTCACCAATTATCTTCGGTTGTTTTCCCATGATGTTCATGCGGCGGAAGGTTATGTATGGAAAGGTGAGGCATTATATCAGGATTATCGGTTTACGGAAGCCGAACGCGCGTTTTCCGACGCACTGAGGTTGTTCTCCAATAATCCAAAGCGTCCTGATGCTGTTTACGGTATGGCGTGGTCGTTGTTTGAGCAGAAGAAATTCTCGCAGGCTGCCTCTGCGTTCGAACGATTCATGAAGGATTTTCCGGGTGATCAACGAGGGCTCGATGCCTCGCTCCGCCGAGCCGATTGTTATTTCTTTCAGGGTGAATACGAAAAAGCCAGTGGGATGTATGAGGCACTTGCTGCAGCCAGAACTGAGAGCCGAACGGTGGAATATGCCGCGTTCCAGCTCGCCATGTCGTATATCCAGCGGGGAGAGTCGGAGCGTGGGATCAATCAGTTACGAAATTTTATTTCTCGTTTCCCATCATCACTCTACAACGAAGTCGTGCAATTCAATATCGGGTGGGAGTACTTTTCACGGGAACAATACACGCTTGCCGTTCCTGAGCTTCGAACTGTTATCCAGAAATATCCCGACAGTCAGCTCATGCCGCGGGTATTGTTCAATATGGGAGATGCTTTCTATAATCTCAAGCAATACGACAGCGCCCGTGTGTATTACCAACGGGTTCTGAAGGATTATCCCCAGAGTCTCCTTGTCCCTGATGCACTGAACGGGCTCCAGTTCACGTATGAAGCCGCAGGGAAGCCAGCCGGCGCTCTTGCCGAGATCGATACGCTCTTGAGCTCGCGAACACTTGGGGCACCGAAGGAAGAGTTAGTGTTGCGGAAGGCAGATATCCTCTTCGGTCAGGGTGATTTTGCAGCAGCCATCCGTGAATATCAAACGATTCTTTCTATGAAACCGAGTCGCAATGTCCAGGCGAAAGCCTTGCACCAGCTCGGTCGGACGTATGAGATGGAAAACAATCCTCATCAGGCAATCTCATACTACAAGCGCGTCATCGGTGAGTTCACAGATGCCGATGTGGCACCTGCAGTGACCCTCGCGTTGGGAACCGCCCAGATTAAAACGAAACAATTCAGGGACGCCGCCGCGACACTGGAACCGTTCAGCAGCAAATACCCAGATTCGCCGCTCCTCTCTGAAGCGCGGTATTACTACGGCGTCGCACTTTCAGGTTTTGCGGATAAGAGTAAAGCGATCGCGCAATTTCAGACGGTGATTGATAAACATCCGACGGATGTCTTTGCAGATCGGAGTCGTTTACGGATGGCGGAAGTATTCAGTGATCGGAAAGAGTACCGCGCCGCGCTTGATACACTCACGGAACTCGTCACTCGACGCAGCGATGACCTTGGTGCCGAGGCGTTGGTTATGATCGGGCAAAATTATTTAGCGATGAAAAAACCTACCGATGCCCTCCAGGCATTCAACGATGTGATCCGTCAGTACACCGATGTTCCGTTGATGGTCGAACGTGCTCGGATGGGATTAGGTGAAGCATATGAGAAACTTCACGACCGGAAGCGCGCACGAGATGCGTATCAAGAGGTTGTCAACGCTGCCATTGATCCGGCAATGAAGAGAGATGCACAAGACCGTTTGAGGAAGTTGCGTCGATGAAGACCCTTATGATGGTCGCTGCCCTTTTGTGTTTAATAAGAAGTATCTCGCTGAGCCAGGGACAACCTTCTTCCAAGGATACATCGGCAGGATTACCGCGCTTGGAGATTCCTGAGATTACGATCGTTGGAAAAAAGGCAATCACGCTTCCCTTCGCGCGCAAGGGAGAGATCTATGACGTGAACATCTACGAGGCGCCGCAGCCCGATACCTCGCTGCTCGAAAGCCGGCCGGCGATTCCGCTGCCTCTTGGCTCGCTGCCGCGGTACGAAGAGCCGCTCATCCCATGGCATATTTCTTCAGAAGGATCATTAGGGAGTTTCACCACAGGACATCTTCGAGGGTTCGTTGATTACCAGGGACGAGCGTGGGGGTTCTATGGTAACGGAGGCTTCAGCACAACGCAAGGTCACACGGAGAACGCTCACGGGAATGCATCCGACGTGAACGTTAACGCCCATCGAATCGTCTCAACCGATAATGAAATATTGAAAACATTTCGTGTTTCCCTTGGCACGCGGTTCATGCATGATTCGTATGGCATGTTTGGTATTCTTGGTGCGAAGGTTGATCGCGGGAGAAGTAATATTAATCTGGATGCTAGACTCAATTCCATTAACCGGAACACCAACGCCATCGACATCAGCTTTGTGACGAGAATCTGGTCAGTGACGGATTCCCGAGGAACATCGGTCGATTCCCAAATAACTGTTGTATCCCCACAGCTTACTTCGTCGTTTGCCTCAACTCAAGGCGACGTGAGATTTAAGACGAGATTATCCTATTCAAGCTCATCCCTCACGTATCAGGGATCAGCGGAATCGCCGTCGTTAATGGATTTTTCATTTGGAGTTGCCTGGAGGATTGCAAGGCGATGGCTATTAGATTTCGGAGGACAATATTCTCACGGCTCGAACAGCGATGGCGCGAGCAACTCGCTTGTTGCGCCATCTGCAGTACTAAGGTGGGAACTTGACAACGACCGCGTCGCAAGTTTCTGGTTCCAACCGTCGATGCATCTCGTTCCATACGATGAATATGTACAACAGAATCCTTATCTTATCAGAGAAATAACCCTGCGGTCGGAACGAACGCCAATAAATCTCGGAGGCTCCCTATGGTACAACAGCGGAGTCTTCTCCCTCGAGCTCCGTGGATCGTTTTTCAAGACCTCTGATCGTGCAATCACAATTGCGGATAGCAATACCCTCCGCCTCGAATATGTCGATGCCAATCAGTTTAATGTCCAGGCGGATGGCACGCTAAGACCAACCGATGATACTCGACTGAAATTCTCCGGGAAAATCCAACCGGCATTTGAAGATGGCAGCACAAGGCAACTTCCCATGATTCCTATTGTTCAACTGGCTGGACGCGGGGAGATTGATCTTCATGTCCCATGTACCCTTTGGTCTTCTGTTGAATACTGGAGCAAACAAAATATTGATCTCGCTGGAAGCAAAATCCTTGCAGACCGCGTGTTGATTGGTGTCGGTGCTTCAACTCATGCAATTCCACGAACTATGTTGTCACTGGAGATCTCGAATCTTTTCAACACTGCGTATGAATGGTGGAGCGGCTACGTTGCTCCGGGTCGGGTGGTTATGTTTAATGCGAAAGTAAATCTTCAATGAAGATGGTCTCAACTATTGCTGAGATGCAGCGACTTGCAGATGATCTTCGCTGTCAAGGTAAGAGGATCGGTGTTGTCCCGACAATGGGGTATTTGCATGAGGGCCACCTCAGTCTCATCAAAATTGCGAGACAGAATGCCGACAGTATAATCACGACAATCTTTGTGAACCCTACACAGTTCGGACCGGATGAGGATTTCGCAAAGTATCCTCGCGACCTTGATCGCGATACGAAGCTTGCGGAGACCGCCGGAACCGACATCCTCTTCGTCCCCTCGGCTGAGGAAATGTATCGGGACGATCATTTCACGTATGTTACTGTAGAAAAATTGACGGATGTGCTGGAAGGGAAGGCACGTCCAATGCACTTTCGCGGAGTAACGACAATCGTTACAAAATTATTCAATATCACAAAACCTCACGTCGCTGTTTTTGGACAGAAAGACGCCCAGCAAGCAATCGTTATCGAGCGAATGATCAGAGATTTGAACTTCGACCTTAGGATTATTGTGGCGCCTATTGTCAGAGACAACGACGGACTTGCAATGAGTTCCAGAAACGTGTATCTTTGCCAGAGGGAACGCATAGAGAGTACGGTGCTCTCTCAATCTCTCCGTCTTGCCGAAACGCTTATCGCACAGGGCGAGCGGAAGTGCTCAACAGTAATATCCGAAATGACTAAACTCATCACCACAACATCAGCTAAGATCGATTACGTCTCCATCGTAGATGCGGAAACACTGCGCGAATACATAACGCTTCCTTCGGGTGCTCGCGTGTTGATCTCGCTGGCAGCCCGTTTCGGAACGACTCGTCTCATCGACAACACCATCATCACGGTCTGACACTTCGATATGCCTGACCCAACTAAACCTGTAAAGTTAGCTGTCGTAATCCTTGCTGCGGGCAAGGGCACAAGGATGAACGATCCGGAGATGGCCAAAGTCATGTACGAAATCAACGGGCGCCCGATGGTTGATTACGTCGTCGATCTTGCTGAAAAGCTGCAAGCCCATCGTACGCTTGTTGTGATAGGATGGCAGAAGCAATCGGTAGTGGATTACCTGTCGAAGAATAGGAGTGGGGTTGAGTTTGTCGAGCAGGTCGAACAACTCGGTACAGGGCACGCCGTTCTGCAGACGATGGAACCGTTGAAGGAGTTCGAAGGTGACGTGCTTGTGCTCTCCGGCGATGTTCCCCTCCTTACAGAAAAAACTGCCCGAGCACTCATCGGGTACCATCGTACAAGCGAAGCCGTCGCAACGATACTGACCGCCGAGCTTGATGATCCCTCCGGTTATGGGCGCATCGTCCACAACGAGGACGGGAGTGTCAAGAGAATCGTCGAGCACAAAGATGCCTCGAAGAAAGAACTGTCGATTAAGGAAATTAATTCCGGCATCTACGTGTTTGAGAAGGTAAGATTATTCCCATGTCTCCAGGATATAACGACGGACAATGTCCAGGGCGAGTATTACCTCACGGACGTGTTCGAGCTATTCTGGAAAAACAAATGGCGCGTCTCGGCCGTGAAAGCTATTGATGCCGTTGAAGTTATGGGCATCAACGATTTTCAACAGCTCGAATCCGCACGACAGGTAATGACCTCGCGTGCCTCATGTTAATGGTTTGACAATCATGCTCTTTTTCTGTATACTTATCATGAAGCTTTGAAAGGCGTAGCGATGAAATCATCACTGATAGTGCTTGTTGCTGTTCTTTGTATGTCTGCCACTGCCATTGGGCAATTTAAGTCTCAGGCGGAACAACCCAGCGCTGCACAATCACTCGTCCGTCCATCTCCTACTATCAGCAGCTTCCTTGGCTTACTGAATATGGATAACTTTACGATGCGGCACAATTTCTCGGTAGGCTACATCTCATCAGGCGGGGACGGCTTATCTCTTGCGTCATACACCAACAGTATGTTCTACAAAATTTCGGATCCTCTGAATGTGCGGTTCGACCTGACACTCCAAGGGTCACCGTTTGGGCAAAATGTATCACCGTATCACAGCGCATTGAACGGTCTCTTCCTCAGTCGTGCAGAATTGAATTATCGCCCGTGGGAAAATTTCTTCATCAAAGTTGAATACCAGAGACGCCCGGGAACATTCTATGGTCTCTATAATCCCTGGTATAACCCGTATTCATCCTCGAATTTTTGGGGAGACGAATAAACAACGTTGGACGTTGTTCTCATTGATCAGTAGATTGTATTCATTTCCGAGTTAGTCTTCGAGAGAAGGCTAACTCGGTTTTTTTATCTTTGACGTGGGAGTTTGAAGACAGGAGATGACAATAGAAATACAGGACAAGCACGAGCAACGCAGCGCGACAAAGCACGTTCCCGCAAGGAATACCCCGACACGATTCATATTGAACGCTCTGATCGTCTCCATGCTTGTGATGATCGGGTACTTTTCCTATGCGTTCATCTCGCGCAATTCCTCGGCTCAGCCTGAGAACGAAAAGAATGCCAACCATCAGCAGCGGGTGATTCAGCTTGACGTCTTGAATGGTTGCGGAACCAAAGGGGCAGGAGCGAAATTTACCAATTACCTCCGCGCGAACGGGTTCGATGTTGTTGAGATGAAAAACTATAAGACGTTCAAAGTTCCCCATACACTTGTCGTCGATCGCGTGGGCGACTTAAGTGTAGCCCGTCGCGTAGCGGTTGCCCTTGGTGTCTCAGAGAACAATGTGATTCAGCAAATCAACCCCGATTATTTTGTCGATGTTTCGGTGATTATCGGTGAAGATCATCCCGGTCTTCGACCTTCACGCTAATTATTGTAAGGAGATGGATTGACCCCAAAGACGCTTGCGAAGAAGATTGCCCAGTTTGCCCTCACCAAGAAAGCCTCGAATATCATCTTAATGGACCTGAGAAAAGTTACCGACATGACCGATTTTTTTGTCGTCTGTTCGGCTGATTCCGACGTGCAAGTCAAAGCGATCGCCGACGCAGTGATCGATGAAACCGAGAAACTCGGCGTACCGACATGGCATCGCGAAGGCCTCACGCAGCGGCAGTGGGTGCTGCTTGATTACGTCGATGTTGTTGTTCATATTTTCCATAAAGAGGTGAGGAAATATTACGGACTTGAAAAGCTTTGGGGAGATGCGCCCACCGAAGTAATGGAAGAGAAAACAAATGGAGCCCCCAGAAAGGCGATCAGGAAAAAACGCTCCACTGTTAAACGATGAAACAATACCTCGCTGGTCGACTCACCGCTAGCCTGAAGGCACTCGGGCTTGGCGGTGGGATCACTCCTACTTTTGAAAAACCTCGCAGCACTGCCCATGGCGACCTGACGACGAATATCGCCATGGTCGCGGCAAAACAAGCAGGAACCAACCCTCGTCAGTTTGCCCAACAGATCGTCGAGAAGTTGCAGATCGATGCGACGCTTGTTGATCGGGTCGAAATTGCCGGACCAGGCTTTATCAATTTCCATTTCACCGATAAGTTTTTCCGCGAACGGTTGCGTGAGATTCTTCTCAAGAAAAATGAATTCGGAAGGCTTGATGCAGGACATCGAAGGAAAACGCAGGTCGAGTTTGTCAGCGCGAATCCGACGGGACCACTAACGGTTGGCCACGGCCGCGGTGCGGTCTTTGGCGATACCGTGGCACGCCTCCTCGAGTGGACGAATTACGATGTCACGCGCGAATACTATTTCAATAACGCCGGTCGTCAAATGCGCATCCTCGGCGATTCCGTTCGCCTTAGATACCTCGAGTTGATTGGTGAAAAGATCGAATTCCCGGAGGATTACTACCAAGGCGAGTATATCAAGGAGATCGCGCAACACCTGAGAGATCAGTTTGCCGATGCCCTGAGGAGCGAACCAGCGGAGGGGAAGTTCAAACAACAAGCCGAGCAAGAAATTTTCGATGACATCAAGAAAACCTTGCGCCGACTTGGCATCGCGCACGATGTCTATTACAATGAGAATACACTCTACGAGACCGGTAAAGTGAAGGAAGTGATCGAAGAATTTCGGAAGCGAGAGCTTGCGTACGACTTAGATGGCGCGATATGGTTCAAAGCGACAATCTTTGGCGGCGATAAAGATAAAGTGATCGTCAAGAGCACCGGCGAACCAACGTACCGCTTGCCGGATATCGCCTACCACCGTGAGAAACTCCGCCGAGGCTTCGATCTCGTGATCGACGTACTCGGTGCAGATCATGTGGCAACATATCCCGATGTGCTTGCCGGACTGAAGGCGCTGGATTATGATCCGTCAAAAATCAAAGTGCTTATCCACCAGTTCGTGACGATCGTGCAGAACGGGGAAGTGGTGAAGATGTCCACGCGGAAGGCGAATTACGTTACGCTCGATGAGCTTATTGATGAAGTCGGGGTGGATGTGGTGCGTTACTTTTTCCTGATGCGCAGCATTGGCAGTCATCTGAATTTTGACCTGGGGTTAGCGAAAGAACAGTCGGAACAAAACCCCGTCTATTATCTCCAGTACGCTCATGCGCGCATTGCAAGCATTATCCGACACGCCGAAAGTCAGGGCATCGACAGAAATGCATTCCACGATCTCTCATTGTTATCGCAGCCTGAAGAACTTTCATTGATGAAGCTCTTGACTCAATTCCCCGACATGGTCGAGTCGTGTGCAGCAACGTTCGAGCCTCACCGGTTAGCAGAGTACCTGCACGATGTCGCCGGGGGCTTTCACAAATTCTATCATGCGCACCGTGTCGTAACGGAAGATCGCAACCTCACCGCGGCGCGGATGGCGCTCTGTATCGGTGTAAAGACCGTCCTCTCTAATGGATTCTCCATCCTTGGCATCCAAGCGCCGGAAAAGATGTGAATCAATGCAAAAGGGAAAGTGCAAAATGGTGATTGATCGACATATCCATCACCGGACGAGCATCATCTTCCCAACTTGCTGATAGATGTTCGGGTTCGGTCCCTCAGATCGGGCGAGAAGTTTGTAGAAATAGATTCCGCTGGAATATCTTGAAGCATCCCACTCGACTTGTTTGAATCCTGCATCTTGAATCCCATCGACTAGCGTCGCGACCTCCCTGCCTAAGACGTCATACACAATTAAACTCACTGTTGCGGTCTTCGGCAGATCGAACCGGATCGTGGTTGTTGGGTTAAAGGGGTTCGGGTAGTTCTGATGGAGTACGAACCCTGAAGGTATGCGAGGCGTTTCATCTCGGATGCCATCGACAAGCTTTACGCCGTACTTGTAGATGAAGAGCTTGATCCAGCTTGCAGATGGAGAATCAATTGTCACGCTGTTTTGATCAAACATATTGATCGGCTGCGCCAACATTGTTCGGCTTGAATCGACAAGGAACATACTGTCACAACGAGCGGCCAGACGCGCTGAGTTGTCCCACTGAAAGATGAGTTTTCCTGCTGAACAATCAAGACCTGAAACTAGAACGGCGAACGTATCCTTGTAAGTTGGATATGCGGGTAATCCTCGGAAGTCGAACGGACTTGTTCCCCTACCCATCCCACCCTGTCCAATGTTTGTTGGTCTTCCAGGTATGCCAACCCAATGCGTCTCGAAACAAAAGGATGGTGGTGGGTATGGGCCTGGGTATTCCACTTCTCGTAACGTTTGATTCATGCTATCCAGGCCATAGGTAGCGTAAAGGTGGTTTCCAAAGAAGAGGGTTGTGCTTTCACGTAGGGCGTCGTCGACTGACACTCTAAGCTGCAGCTCACTCGACAATGTCGGCTCGCAATTCTCATCACATGTCCAGATACCGTACTTGTAGATGCGGAGCCTCGTCACGGGAGACGGGTCGCAAATCTGTGGAGCAGTTAACGTCACGGTGTTCTGTAGAAACATATTGATGGGTGACGGCAGGGCACAGCGTGTCGGATCGACGAGAAACATACTGTCACACCTTGCCATGAGATATGCAGCGTCAGGCCAGGTGAACGTGAAGTCGGCTAATTGCTGATCGCTGTACTGAAATGCAAGTACAAACGTATCCTTTTGTGTTGGGTTCGATGGAAAGCCCCTGTAATCAAAAGGAATAAAACCAGCCCCCATCGCTCCCGGAGGGCCACCGCTATGTCCTGGAATGTTTACCCAACGAGCGTCGAACGAAAACGTTGGAGGTGGATATTCCGCCTCCTGAATTGTCGGGTTCAAGCTGTCAAGGCCATAGGTAGCGTTTCTATCATTACCAAAATATCGCCACGCTGTATCCTGTTGTGCAACGTTGTCGGATACACGAATCCAGAATTCCGATGGCCATTGAGCCGGTAAAGAAGAACATGATGCAATGATGAGCAAGAGCGCGATGGCGCTCCGCCCAATAACAGATGCGATCATAAAACCTCCAGTGTTGCTACCACAAAGGTAGGGACTAACTTCACAAAAAACAAACTTTAGCGGTTGGTTTTATATCTACAAGCCGATTAATTGGCCAGTCTGACTCGCAGGTCTACTTGAGAAGCCAACAGCAGAAAAATCTTTTTCTGTTAAATGGCTATTGATACTTTCTCTCATACATACGACGTAGGATGATGTGATTCCAATGCCACCACTCCTCCGGTCGGTCGAGAAGTTCTTTGTAGAGGCAATCAAGCCAGCATAGCATGATATCGCGCGGTTCGAGTGGATTGGGGTGGTCGGGGTGAGGTGCAGGTTGAATGGTCAGTAAGTATTGGCGATCGCTGATCGTTTTCATAGTTGCCCATAACACAGGTACGGCGTTCTTCAGCGCGAGCGCGGCTGAACCCAGGTCGATCTGAATCATGGCATTGCCCAGGGGAAACCATTGGCTGTGATGCTCTCTCCCGGGAACCGAGACGTCGAATTGGAGGGAAAAGATCTCGTTCCGCCTGAATACGTCTTCGGCGGCTCGGCTCGCACCTCTTCCAGCATAAATCGTATTGATGAGGAATCGGTCACGCACGCTTTGAATCTGCCGCTCGATACTCCCGATGGGCATCCGGTTTGAAACATTCGAGATCGAATATCCCTTCGATGCGAGGAATGCGCGGGTGTACCACCAGTTTCCAAGATGTGTTCCAATGAGAAGAACTCCTTTTCCTTGGCTGAGTGCCGCAACCAAGTGTTTCTCACCTTCAAGTTGCACTCGAGTGCATAGATCATCATAAGCGATTGTCGTGATGCGTGCAATATCCACTACCATGTGGCTTAGATACAAGAGATGTCGCCGATTTAACTCACTGATCTGGCTCTTGGTCCATCCGAGCGAGCAAAAGATTCTTTTCATGTTCCGTCTGCGGCGGAAGTATTGAGTCGAGAACACGAGGGGAATCAATCGTTCTGCGAAGACATATGCGCGATCTTCTTCGACACTTTGGAACAATAGGAAAAGAAATTTCCACAGAAGCGATATCGGAAAAAGAACGATCCGCGCAATCATTCCCACGCGTAATTACCTGCGATGTGTTTTTTCAAAATATCGGTATATGAGGCAATGTACTCTTTTCAACATACCCTGACTTGAATGGTTGCCCGCCATGGTGAGCTTGCGTGACCATGACGTAAGAGCATTCACACGGCTGCGTAGGCTACCGTGGCAGTCGTGTCGTACTCTGTCGCGATGAGTTGTGTGGAAACTAAATTTCGATACATGTCGTTTCGGGAAAGGAGCTCTTGATGACTGCCCTGATCGAGAATTTTTCCCTGGTGCATAACGATAATACGTGGGAGGTGCAGTACCGTCGCGAGCCGGTGCGCGATGATGATTGTGGTTCGTCCTTCCATGGCTCGCACCATGGCTTCGCGGATTTTATATTCCGTGTATGAATCTAATGATGCTGTGGCTTCATCGAGCAAGAGGATTGGAGCATTTTTTAGGAGGGCTCTGGCGATGGCAACTCTCTGCCGCTGACCCCCTGAGAGCTTTACACCTCGCTCGCCAACGATGGTATCGCATCCTTCCGGCAGAGCAGCAATGAATTCCTCGACCTGAGCGGCATTACACACCTCACGTATCTCTCCATCTGTAGCATCCGGTTTGCCGTAGCGGATATTCTCAAGAATCGTTGCATCAAACAGGAGAATATCTTGTGGAACAATTGCGATTGCCTTACGGATCGAAGCCGTGGAGAGCTGGCCGACCTTAAGTCCGTCAATTGAGATTGTGCCGCGGTGAGGCTTATCGAACCGTAGTAGCAAGTTGAATAACGTTGTTTTCCCCGCTCCGCTTGCGCCGACAATCCCTACACACTCGTGTTCACTGATCGTGAACGAGACATCGTCCAGCGCATGTTCCCGATTTGGATAACTGTAAAAGACGTTCTGAAATTCAATGACACCCCGGACCGGATATGAAAGTCCTCGTGCTGAGGGTGGATCTCTTTCGGTTGGCGAGTCGATGATTTCATAGAGACGCTCAAGAGCGCTCTTACAATGTTCCCATCGAAGTAGCAGAAGACTGAAAATACGAGACTGTGGCACGAGCAGCAACGTGTACATGATGAACGCGACGAGCGTTTCCGGTTGCAATTCGCCCGCAGCGATCATCGTGCTTCCAAAGATGAGCACAAGCAGGAGTACACTGATTGCTGTCGTGAAAATGACTGGCTCAAGCAGCGCTACCACACGTCCATATTTCCGCTGATAAGAGATAACGTATTCTTGCTGTTGCTGAAATCTGTTGAGCTCGAAGTGTTCTGCTGAGAATGCTTTCACAATGTCGATTCCTAGCAAGACTTCTTTCAGAATCGTCGACAGCTTTTCTGACGACCCTTCGTTTTCTTTCACTGCATGCTGCACACGGAGAAAAAGAGTCTTCAGTCCGACTGAAATAATCGGTACTGTAACACTTGCGAGGAGGGCAAGTTTCCAATTAAGCACGAACAGCAGCACTGTGCCGCCTGCAAGTAAAAGTACGACGCCGACTCCAGTCAGGATAGTATACTTGATGAACCAATCGACATCAGCGATACTGGTAAGGAGACGATCAATGATTTCACCGGACTGATGCTCTCGATGAAAGTCCAATGGTACATTCAGAAGCGTATCGATGTATCTGCTACGGAGGTCGGCGACGATTCGGTGAGCAACCTCGAACATGAGCAGGTAGCCGCAATAGCTTGTGAGTGCCAGGAGGAACAATCCAGCCACTATCTTCACCAAAAGCTGGAGAGGTAAGGAAAATCCTCGACCGCTGATAGCCATTCCAAGGATATCCTTTACAACGAGAGGGAGAATGAGTAGGATTACGCACGTGATCAGTGATGAAAGGATTGCAAGAACAATCTTCCCGTAATGCGGGCGAACTAATGAGCGTAAGCGATCAAATGTCCTCATACCAGTTCAGCATACTGATGCTCTCTGAGTTGGTCGGCTTCTCGGAGGATCAGCGCGGCGGCACGTTCAAG
>JACOSX010000073.1 GCA_016178625.1 Ignavibacteria bacterium | reverse complement strand
AGCGCTGTCGCATGTCGTTGAGATATTCTTTTTTTGACTGTTTCGTCACCGGTAACCTCGTAGTATTTGGGTTACCTATATTATGAGGCAACGAATCAGTTTTCAACGCCCTTCGGTTACCTTTTTTATAGGGCAATTCGCTCTACGCACAGGCGTTGCATTTCGTTCGATTTTTGTCGATATTGGAGCACTTTTCTTACAAACATTTCATTTGGAGAATTGAATGACAACAATTACCGATGTCTACGCGCGAGAAATTCTTGATTCACGCGGTAACCCAACAATTGAAGTTGATGTTGAGTTGGAGTCGGACATCAAGGGCCGCGCAGCGGTGCCAAGCGGTGCATCGACAGGTAAACATGAGGCGGTAGAATTGCGCGACGGCGACAAGATGCGCTACGACGGCAAGGGAGTGTTGAACGCAGTCGAGAACGTGAACGACAAAATCGCCGATGAGATCATCGGTTTTGATGTACTCGATCAGGTGGGCATTGATCGCTTGATGATCGAACTTGACGGAACGCCCAATAAGAGCAAGCTTGGCGCTAACGCAATCCTCGGTGTGTCGATGGCTGTCGCGAAGGCGGCAGCGCAGGCACTCAGAATCCCACTGTATCGTTACCTTGGCGGACCGAACGCAAAAGTTCTTCCCGTGCCGATGATGAACATCCTCAACGGCGGCAAGCATGCCGATAATACGGTCGACATTCAGGAATTCATGATTGTCCCTGTTGACGCAGTGAACTTCGCAGAGGCATTACGAATGGGAACGGAAGTGTTTCATGCGCTGAAAGATGTGTTGAAGAAGAAAGGATACAACACTTCTGTTGGTGATGAGGGAGGATTTGCACCGAGCCTTACGTCGAATGGTGAAGCGATCGAAGTGATCCTCGATGCCATCGAGAAAACCAGCCTGAAGCCCGGTAAGGACGTTTACCTCGCCCTCGATGTGGCGTCGAGTGAGATGTATCAAAAGGGAAAATATGTTTTCTTCAAATCTGACAAGTCATCGAAGACCGCTGAGCAAATGATCAAGCTCTATGAACAATGGGTGAAGGACTACCCGATCATTTCCATCGAAGACGGCATGGCGGAGAACGATTGGGAAGGATGGAAGATGTTAACTGAGGCACTTGGTGAAAAAGTGCAGCTCGTGGGCGATGATCTCTTTGTGACGAACACTGAGATTCTCTCGAAGGGAATTGAGGAAGGCATTGCTAACTCCATTCTCGTCAAGGTCAACCAGATAGGGACTTTGACAGAAACGTTCGACTGTGTCGAGATGGCGAAACGCGCAGGTTACACAACGGTGATTAGTCACCGCTCCGGTGAAACGGAAGACACCACGATCGCAGACATCGCCGTTGCCACGAACGCGGGACAAATCAAGACCGGCTCCACCAGTCGTACCGACCGCGTGGCGAAGTATAATCAACTCCTGAGAATCGAAGAAGAGCTAGATACGAATGGGATTTATCCGGGATTGGGTGCGTTCTAGGAGTTTAGCATGCGATATTTTTTTCGGGAATACAGAGTTGATGGTTCTCAACCGATCGTATATCTTTATACTACTTCTTGTTGTAAGTCTCTCCTGCAACCGAGGTGACTCGACGAAAACCAATCTTACTATCTCTGCTGCGATCAGCCTGAAGAATGCACTGGAAGAGATCAAGAGCGGATATCTCAATCAACACCCGAACATATCGATCACGTATAACTACGGGAGTTCAGGAGCGGTCGGACAGCAAATCGAACATGGCGCTCCCACGGATATCTTCATTTCCGCAGCACCCAGATACATGGATGCCCTTGAGCACCAAGGACTCTTGCTTCCCGGTACGCGAAGAAACCTTCTTGCAAACCGGTTAGTATTGATCACATCGCGGGATGACATTCAGGATATTCAGGATCTTATCACAGAGAAAATCAAAAAGGTTGCCGTTGGTGAGCCGAGAAGCGTTCCTGTGGGAGGATACACGGAAGAGACGCTTCGCTCGCTCGGCATCGCCGACCAAGTTGCGCCCAAGCTCGTCTTTGCGAAGGATGTCCGACAGGTATTGACGTACGTTGAAACAGGCGATGCCGATGCTGGGTTTGTGTATGTGACCGATGCCCGCCAGTCGTCGAAGGTGAAGATCGTTTCGACCGTCAGCGATAGTACACATTCATCGATTCTCTATCCGGCTGCAGTCCTCAGACAGACGGCGAACGAAGTGCAGGCACGTGAGTTTCTCTCATTCCTCTCGTCCGAATCGGCGCAAGTGATTTTTGAGAAGTATGGATTTCTGGTACATTCATCGTCTCCTCGACAATAAATCCGTGCGATATGGATGTTACGCCCGTCTGGATCTCATTCAAGACAACGCTCGCTGCGACGGGTGTGACATTTCTTCTTGGTGTCCTCATCGCGCGCTGGCGGATTTCGTATCGTGGAAAGCTCGGTGATCTGATCGATGGGACGTTGATCCTTCCTTTGGCGTTACCACCGACGGTTGTCGGTTTATTTCTCTTGATCGTCTTCGGACGGAGCTCACCGATCGGGCATATGGTAAGCATTGTCTTCACGTGGCCAGCCGCTGTCCTCGCGAGCATTGTAGTCTCGTTTCCGCTGATGTATCAAACGACGAAAGCATCTTTCCGGCAGATCGATGCCTCATTGATTGATCTTGCCCGGATTGATGGTTTCTCCGAGTGGACAATCTTGTGGCGTGTGATGGTACCGCTTGCCTGGCACGGCTTAGTTGCTGGTGCGACGCTCAGTTTTGTCCGGGCGCTTGGTGAGTTTGGCGCAACGCTGATGATCGCCGGAAACATTCCAGGGCAAACGCAAACGATGCCTCTCGCGATTTTCTTCTCCGTCGAAGCAGGTGAGTCAGGCTACGCTCTGGGGCTTTCGTTGATCAATGTATTGATTTCGTTCGGCGCGATACTGTTCATCGGTGTGATAGAACGGCGTCAATGAATTTTCCATTGTGCATTATAGTTTATTATGAAAGGAATCCACGTGAGAATTTCTCAGGCTGCAATACTGAATTACTTCCTGAACGAGCGCAATACGACAGAGGCACGGGGTTTTTGGAATAATGATCTTTTCCTTAATTTACAGGTAGCGTTTTGATAATCTACTACGTGAACCGTCAATCTCATTAATTCCTAAAGTGGAAACACCAATGGACTATGACATCAAATTCGGCACGGACGGCTGGCGAGGAAGAATCGCCGAGGAATACACCTTCGACAATGTGCGACGGTGTGCACAGGGGTTTGCCAATTACCTATATGCAACGTACGGACCTGAGGATGTCAAGCGGGGCATCGTGGTGGGGGGTGATAGGCGATATGCATCAGAACATTTTGCTGCGGCTGCCGCGGAAGTCGTTGCAGCCAACGGCATCCCCGTTCATTTCTGCGGCGGAGGAGTTCCTACTCCGGTCATCTCGTTCAGCGTGAAGGCGAGGAAAGCAATTGCTGCCATTAACATTACGGCGAGCCACAATCCGCCGACGGACAACGGATTCAAAGTTCGAGATGAAAACGGCGGCGCGATTGCGCCGGATGGACTGAAGAACATTGAAGAACTCATTCCAGTAAATCATGTCTCCGTCAAGCGCGTGAAATTCTCTGACGGCGTAGCTTCCGGTACGATTATGGAATTCAACGCCGACGCTCAATACATCGAACAGATAAGGAAGATGGTTGACCTTGAGCCGATCAGACAAGCCGGGTTGAAAATTCTCGTTGATCCGATGTGGGGAAACGGTGCAGGGTGGTTCTCGCGTCTCATCGGAGGTGGTAAGACTCAAGTGATCGAAATCCACAGCGAACGAAATCCTTCTTTCCCGGAGATGAGTAGGCCAGAGCCGATTCCACCAAACGTCGATGCCGGGTTGCGCAGGGGGAAGGAGGTCGGTGCGGATGTTGTTATTATTACCGATGGGGATGCCGACCGGTGTGGTATCGGCGATGAAACAGGCCAATTCATCGATCAATTGCGCGTGTATGGGTTGCTCGCAATGTATCTCCTTGACATCCGGGGCTACCGAGGTGCGATCGTAAAAACACTGTCAACGACTTCAATGCTCGATGCGTTGGGCACAATCTATGATGTCCCCGTGCATGAGACAGGGGTCGGGTTCAAGTATGTAGCACCGAAGATGATTGAAACCGATGCGATCATCGGCGGCGAAGAGAGTGGAGGATATGCGTTTCGAAACCACGTTCCTGAGCGCGATGGTATTCTTGCCGGACTTTTCTTCCTCGACATGATGTGCAAGACAAAACTCAAGCCTTCTCAACTCCTTCAACGTTTGTTCGATAAGGTTGGACCTCATTACTATGATCGAATTGATACGGTGATCGAAGCGAGCCAACGAGACAGTATTCTCAGCAAACTCAAGTCCAATCTTCCGAAGAACGTCGCCGGCCTGGACGTTGTGAAGACCAATCTCTCCGACGGGTTCAAATTTATTTTGAGGGACGGAAGCTGGCTCTTGATCCGCTTTTCAGGCACTGAACCACTCGTACGTGTCTATTCGGAAGCGACGAGCAAAGAACTTGTGCAGAAAATTCTTGCCGATGGGCAGAGACTTGTTCGATAGAGCAGTAGCGACCCAGAGACCCGCGCGTCTTCATGCTGATCGGTGATCAGCCACTGCCTCGCATGGACGCTCAATACTCATCATCAGAAGGTGTGCCGATCAAGCTCGGCATCCGCGCTAACCTTCCGCAGTTTTCTCTCCTTGTCCTCGTTAACGCATTTGTTGGCGCGATGGTGGGAATGGAGCGGTCGATTCTTCCCCTCATCGCTGAGAATGATTTCGGCATTACCTCACACAGTGCCGTTCTTTCTTTTCTCATCACATTTGGCATTGTGAAAGCCTTCAGCAATCTAATTGCCGGAAGATATTCCGATACGATCGGGCGAAAAAAATTACTTGTTGCCGGCTGGCTTGTTGGAATTCCTGTTCCCTTTATCCTCATATGGGCGCCGACGTGGTCGTGGGTCGTCGCGGCAAATATCCTGCTCGGTATCAATCAGGGTCTTTGCTGGTCGACGACTGTCATCATGAAGATTGACCTTGCAGGCTCGAAGAGTCGTGGGCTCGCTATGGGACTGAATGAATTCGCCGGATACATTGCGGTCGCAGTTTCTGCTTACTGGTCTGCTTCGATCGCCCAAGCCTACGGGTTCCGACCGTTTCCCTTTTATATCGGCATACGATGTTCTGTGATAGGTTTTCTTGTTTCGTCCATCTTCGTGAACGAAACTCACGAGCACGCAAAACATGAATCGCGGACCGTTGAACATGAGACGTCTGCAATGAAGATGAGATCGTTTGGAGAGATCTTCGCTCTAGTGTCTTGGCGCGATAAAAATCTCTTCAGTTGCAGTCAAGCGGGACTCGTGAATAATCTCAACGACGGCGTCGTGTGGGGGTTATTTCCGCTGTTCTTTGCCACCAGGGGATTCACGCTCAACCATATCGGACTTCTTGCAGGGCTCTACCCGGCAGTGTGGGGAGTGAGCCAGCTTCTTACCGGTGCAACCAGTGACAGGGTCGGACGGAAATGGATGATTGTCGTTGGCATGTGGATGCAGGTGCTCGGCCTCTGGTTGGCAGTCTTCGAGGCGACTGTTGAATTCGAAGTTGCGGCGATGTGTTTGCTCGGTGTGGGAACAGCGATGGTGTACCCAACGCTTCTCGCCGCGGTAGGAGATACAGCTCGTCCGGAGTGGCGCGCCTCGGCAGTCGGTGTGTATCGATTGTGGCGCGACATTGGCTATGCGATCGGCGCGATGTTGTGTGGACTTATTGCTGATGCGTTTGGCTCGCAAAATGCAATCATTGTCGTTGCCGCGCTCACCTTTAGCTCAGGGGTTATCGTTGCTGCCCGATTCAAAGATGGAATCAGGACGACCTAAGAGCCAGCGTCAACTAGGGAGTTTATAGTCTGATCTTTACTCTATCACTTCCCGCGAGGAGGACTCATCAATGTCACATACCAGGTTGCAATCAACACTTCTGCTTATTATATTTTCATCTTAAAAAATTCGTTATACTAATCTCGGAGCTCATAGTGAAAACAGTCGCCCTTCTCACTGTCTCAAACGCATTCATGACATTTGCATGGTATGGTCACCTCAAGTTTAAAGATGTGGCAATCTGGAAAATCGTCCTCATTAGTTGGGGTATCGCCTTCTTTGAATATTGCTTTCAAGTTCCTGCCAATCGATTTGGGCACGGAGTATTTTCTGCGGCACAACTGAAAGTCATGCAGGAAGTCATCACACTGGTAGTCTTTGGGGTATTTTCAATTCTCTACTTGCGAGAGGAGCTCAAGTGGAATTACATTGTAGCCTTTCTTCTCATTCTCGCCGCCGTATTTTTTGCCTTCAAGGAGTGGTGATCCGACGCGGATCGACAGTTGGAAAATCCAATCGCATTGTGTACATTTTCTCCATGAATGTCATCTCAAGAATTCTCATTGTGGTCTTCGCATTGATCTTTGCCTTGCATGTTACGGCGGATTCGTCTCAAAAGAAAAAAAAGTCCCATGCTGTGAGAGAACATCCCACTGCTGCTGTAAATATATCCACAGCGCCAAAAGTCAATGCGAATTATGGGAAATATGAGTTTACCTTCACAACACTCGACGGGAAGAACATCCATCTCTCTGACTATGCGGGTAAAGTGGTGCTCGTCAACATCTGGGCGCCATGGTGTGGACCATGCCGAGTGGAAACTCCGGGATTTATTGAATTATATCAACGCTATAAACCGAAAGGATTTGAAGTACTTGGGGTTGCAGTTCAAACCAACGAGAGTGATGTGCGATCCTTTATGGGGAAGCTCAAAATTCCCTGGCCCGTCGGTATCAAGGACGAGGTCGCCAAAGCATATGGCACATATGGCCTGCCCGACAATTATCTCTTTAATCCCGATGGCTCGCTTGCAAAACGGTTCATCGGGTACACAAGAGAAGATATGCTCACATCTGTGCTCGTAGACGCGTTGAAACGCATACCGGCAAAATCGCCGTAGGCCTGATAGAGAAAATAAAAAGGGCGAAGGGTCATTCTGATCCTGACGAAGTCGGGAGAAGAATCTGAGTTGCATTTACCACAGTGAGATATTTTGCTTCACTCAACATAACACCGTTAACCGGTTCTCGGACGGATTCCCATTCAGTGACACATCGCGGCTGTATGGTTTGAACATGCGGTGAGAACCCTATCGAAGCTGAGGTGTTGGCTCACTTTGAGAAATCACAACGGTCACGGACCATTTGCCAAAGGCATCGAGACTGTGTAAAAAGTCAATCAGTGCAGCGATGTAATAAACTCGTATAAGTAGATTTCAAGTTTCTATCGATGCATAGAGGTTTTAAAGCGAGACCGGAAAAACCTTCAGCCACTTTGAAGATGAGCAATCAAATTCT
>JACOSX010000076.1 GCA_016178625.1 Ignavibacteria bacterium | reverse complement strand
GTTGCGATAGCACCCGACCAAAGTGGACCGATGGAGGGTGTGTTTATAGAGTTCTTCGGGCGTCGCGTCGCGACGCATCAGGGTCCTGCAGCGTTCGCATTACGGAGCGGTGCCCCGATGCAGATTGGATTCATCATCCGTCGATCGGATGGAACCTATGAAGTGATTCTCGAAGATATTCGAACAGCCGACCTGCATGGAAATACTGAGGCTAACATTCTCGAGCTGACGCGCAGACATACAGCAATTTTGGAAAGGTATATTCGACGGTATCCCGACCACTGGCTCTGGATGCATCGCCGATGGAAGCACACGTGGGAAAGTGTACAGCGCGAGAAGCAAAGTCTCCAATCTGTGAGTGTTTGAATTGAACAACATACTGGTCATCCAGACTGCGTTTATTGGGGATGTTATCCTGACACTTCCGCTCATTCAAACCCTGAAAGAACATTATCCGTCATCAAGAATCGATGTTGTGGTTGTCCCACGCGCCGCCGAGATCCTTATGAATCATCCGGCGCTTCATGATGTGATCATCTTCGATAAGCGCCATGCCGATGCGGGTGTGGGCGGGTTTCTTCGTCAAATGAAAAGGCTCAGACAAAAGAAGTATGATCTTACTCTTGTGCCTCATCGCTCATTTCGGAGCGCCGCGCTCGCCTTTTCCTCGAAGATCCCTCTCCGGGTAGGATTTACAACAAGTGCGGGGCGTTATCTGTTCACTCATGTCGTTCAGTACGATAAGCTCTCCCACGAGGTTGACCGAAACCTGAAGCTCTTGACGGCGTTAAAGATTTCGCCGCCGCAAGGTGTCTATCCAGACCTTTATCCTTCTCAAGCTGACTGCCAACTTGTTGACCGATTTTTTTTGGAAAATGAAGTGAAGGACACGAGTAAATTAGTTGCGGTCGCACCTGGAACTATGTGGAATACAAAACGTTGGCTTGAGGATCGATTCGAGGAGCTTATCCGAAGACTACTTCAAGATGGGGTTCACATTGTCTTAGTGGGAGGAGGCGAGGACGCTCCATTCTGCGAACGACTTGTTGAGAGAATGAATTCGCCCTCCGTCCATTCAGCAGCAGGAAAATTGTCTCTCCTACAATCTGCCGAGCTCATCCGGCGATGCCGGCTGTTGGTATCGAACGATAGCGCTCCCATGCATCTGGCGGTTGCTGTTCGAACTCCCGTCATTGCTATTTTTGGAGCGACAGTTCCCGAATTCGGCTTTTCGCCCTATGGGAAGAACGATGAAGTGATCGAGATAAAAGGACTATCCTGCCGTCCTTGCAGTATCCACGGCGGTACGCGCTGTCCCATTCGTACCTTCGACTGCATGAAGGGGATCTCTTCAAAGATGGTGTATGAAAAGGTCGTTCAACATCTTGCTCAATCCAATTCATTATAAACCCAAGGGCGGAATATGGTCACCGTCGCTCGATTAACGTCGGGAAAAATCTCGACACATATCGTCGACGATGCCGCGGCAGTGATCCGCAAGGGCGGAGTGCTCATCTATCCTACCGATACGATCTACGGTCTTGGGTGCGATGCGTTCAATGCCGATGCGATTCGGAGGATCTTTGAAATCAAACGTCGCCCGGAAACACGTCCTGCTCTTGTTCTCGCACGCAGCATCTCCATGGTCAAGGAACTCGTGACCGAAATCTCGCCAATGGCTTCACAACTGATGAAACAATTCTGGCCCGGACCGCTGACAATCATTTTACGTGCGAAACGGAAGGTGAATTCCTATGTTGTCTCTCCCGACGGCAAGATAGGGATACGCGTCCCCAACCATAGGTTTTGTCTTAGACTCATCGGGACGTGTGAAACGCCGGTCATCTCTACGAGTGCAAATATCTCAGGTCATGACACACCCAAGAATGTTCGAGCCCTCGTGGAGATGTTCTCTAGTTCAGTAGATCTGGTTGTCGATGCAGGCAATCTCCGATCAATCCTTCCTTCCACGGTCGTTGATGTGAGTGATGGGACGTTGAACATTGTTCGTGAAGGATCGATATCGCGTGAGCGGCTTCAACGGTTTCTCAAATCTGTTGCTTGAAACTAAGGATAAAAATCGCTACATTGAAAGCGGATTTTGTACAAGAAATCATCGTTTTCGTCCCGTTTTGTTTGAAAATCGTTTTATGAACGTTGCCGATTGGCTTGCGCCCGTAGCTCAGATGGATAGAGCGACAGCCTCCGGAGCTGTAGGTCGCGCGTTCGAATCGCGCCGGGCGTACCAACATAACCATTGACCATCACCTAAGGAAATACCATCCATGCTTAAGCCAAAAAAGAAAATCTCGAAGAAAGATATCAAGCAAGACACACTGCTTACCTCATACGCGAAGGCGACGACATTTTACTATGAGAACAAGAAGTATGTCAATTATGTCGTGACAGGTCTGATCATTGTGATTGTCGCCATTTTTGTGTATTCAAACAATAAACGTGCTAACAATGAAAAGGCTGCCACCGAGTTGGGAAAGGTGTTCGGTATTTATGATGCAGCCGCGAACGACAACCGCCAGTTTAAGGTTGCGATCGAGGGCCAGCCGGATCGAGGAATCATGGGATTGAAAGCAATTGTTGACAATTATGGAAGCACGGCATCGGGTGAAGTAGCGCGCTTCTATCTTGCAAATGCGTATCTGAATCTCGGACAGTGCGATGAAGCGTTGAAACAGTTCGATAATTTCAGCGGTGGCAACAGTTTATTAAAGTCAGCAGCGCTTGCTGGCATGGGAAGATGTTATGAGATTAAAGGCGACTATACAAAAGCTGCCTCGAACTTCGAGCGAGCCGCCAATGTCCACTCGGATGCGAGCACATCGCCGGACTATATCAATTCTGCGGCGCGATGTTACGGACTCGCCGGCGACAAGGAGAAGGCAATTTCATTATTCAAACGTCTGAAGAAGGAGTACCCAACTTCCACATTCGCTCGTGAAGCGGATCGCTACATTACTCAGTTCTCTGCTTGACGATCGGGAATAACATTGAGAAAGAACCCATTCTTTTCCCAAGGAGTGGGTTTTTTCTTTTCTCCCGGATAGAGACGGGTTGCCATGTGAAGTCCACCCAGTGCATGTTAGGGGGGTGGATAGACGATATTTCGGACCAGAATGAACATCGGGCTCGATAGAACATTATCGCGGCAAGTGCTTCGGATTGCAATGCCGGCAATCGCTGGACTATCATCACAAATGATCGTTTCGATTGTGAACACGGCCATGGTGGGGCGATTGGAGAATACTGAGGTGCATCTCGCTGCTATGGGACTTGGATTTCTCGGAACATGGGCGATCACAAGTCTCTTCTCAAGCCTCAGTACCGGCACCCATGTCCTTGTTGCAAGGAGGCATGGCGAAGGAAATGCTATAGGCGTAGGAGAAGTTCTCAACAACTCTCTCTTCATCTGCTTTTTTCTGGGAACAGTCTTTGCGGCTCTCGGGTTTCTATTTTCTTACAACATCATAGATTTTTTCTCGAAGAATGATGAAGTGACGCGTGTCGGCGCCGACTATATGCGCTATCAGTTCCTCGGCCTTCCTTTTTTCCTGCTGATTGTCTCATACCGTGGGTTCTTCTTTGGCATCGGACACACAAAAATTTTTATGATCTCAGCGATTATCATCAATCTCTTTAATGTCATGTTTAATTATCTTTTCATCTTCGGAGTGTGGGGATTTCCGAAGATGCAACTTGCTGGTGCGGGGCTCGGTTATTCGATCAGCATGGTCTTGGGATGGCTGTTTTTTCTCTTTGTAACTTTTGTGCATGATTATCGAAAACAATATAAGTATTTTTCACATTTCCGGATTTCGAAAGAGGTCATTGCTCAGATTGTTAGGATATCTATTCCCGTATCACTCCAAAACATCTTGATTTTGCTGGGTTTCCTTATCTTTGTAGCCATTACGGGAATTTTAGGAACGGTTGAACAAGCGGCAAGCAACGTTGTTATCAACGCGCTCTTTATATCGCTGATGCCATGCTTCGGCTTTGGAATCGCAGCACAAACCTTGGTTGGTCAGTCGATTGGCAAGAGGAGTGCAACGCTTGCGCACGCATATGGCTATGAGACAGCAAAATTGGGGACGATCTTCACCATTCTTGTTGGTCTCCTCTTCGTCTTTGTCCCCGATGCTGTGCTGATCATCATTACGCCTGAGAAGGGAGTTATTGACACCGCGCGACCCATTCTGCAAATCGCCGGTATCGCGCAAGTCTTTTATGGGTCGGGGATTATTTTTGCAAACGCTCTCCAGGCTGGCGGTGCAACGGTGTTCGTGATGTTCGTTGAAGTGTTGACGCATTGGATTATTTTCCTCCCGCTCACGTATGTGTTCGGTGTGAGTATGCATGGGGGGATCCGAGGTGCATGGTTGGCGCTTCCGGTCTACATCATCGCGTACACAACGATGAATCTCCTGAAATTTCGATCTTCACGTTGGCTCCATACAGAATTGTCACATAACACCTAAGGTTTCGTGGCAACAATTCAGACAAAACTGAAAAAAGCCTTTCTGATCGCCGCTTCGACGACGTTGCTTGTCATAGTGTTTATTCTTGATATCATTCGGAAGAGCGTTGGCACCGAGGGGGGATTGTTGATGATCATCCGCGAGTTCATGGTGATTGGTGCCTTCGGTGTATTGTACATCTTTATTGAGTCCCTGTGGCAGAGAGAACAAAGCCCTGCGAAAAAATTGGGGTTTGCGCTCGTGTTAACCTTGGTAATAGGCACTGCCTCCAGCCTGTTGTTTTTGATCTCACCGTCCGGCTTCGATGTCAAGAACTATTCGCTGATCCCGTTGGGGTATGATAGTATTATCTGGGCGAACATCTACGGTGTGGTTCTGGGGATTACGATGTTGATTGTTCTGCTTATCATGCGTGATATTATCTTTTCGAAGAGACGGAGAGGGACGAATCGGAATTTTATCATCTTCGTCGTGCTCGCTCTTGCGACTGCTTTGTCAACTGTTGGCTCGCGTCCGCTGGAAACAAACATCGTCCATTCCATTTTCTTCGGATTGACAGTTTGGGCGATGCTTTTGAATTCGTTTCGATTGTCGTGGATTGTGTTCCTATCGAAGCGTGAAAAAATATACAGTATCGTCTATGGTTTCCTGCTCTTCTGTTTGTTCATTGGGCTTGACATCCTCACATCGAAGGGGATCGAGATCGGAAAATCTGTGGCGTTCTATTCAACGCCCTTACAATCATTCATTGCGACGGTCAGTATCTTTGCCACGATCTATTTTGGAATGACGTTCATCAGCACACTCTTTCATCTTCCAACTGCAGAGGCGTTTGACCGAAAGATTAGCGAAGTGTCCTCGTTACACAATTTGAGCCGTCTTGTCACGCAAGTATTTGACTTCAATGAGCTTGTTGAGTCGGTGACGACGATGACCTTGGAAGTGTGTGAGGCGAAAAGTTCCTGGCTTGAAATCATCCAATCAGGAAACTCAAGCCCGCGCGGATTGCGAGCAACCTTTCGGGCGGATTCAGATGTCACAGCGGTTGCACTGAAGAATATCTCGCGTGAAGATGCGGAATCGATTATGGCTTCCCACGGCGATACATTCAGAAGGCTCATCCTCGAAGGGCGAAAGCCAGTTGTGATTGATAGCGTCAAGAACGACAAGAGAGTCGAACGTCTGACTGAGGTCATGAATGAATTCAATTCGATGGCGATTGTACCGCTGCTATCCCATGATAATGTCATCGGGATCCTGTATGCAACGAAAGAGGTTGAGTATGGTTTCGATCGCGATGACATTGAAGTGATTTCGGCATTTGCCGACCAGGCAACCATTGCGATTGAGAACTCACGCCTCATTGAGAAATCGTTGGAGCGGGAGCGCCTCATGCGTGAGATGATGCTTGCGCAGGATATGCAGCGCAAGCTCTTGCCACAAGCTGTTCCGTCACTAAAGGAAGTGGAAATCGAAGCACTTTCCACGCCCGCCTTTGAGGTTGGGGGTGATTATTATGATTTCACAATGCTCGACGAGTATCACCTTGCTATTCTTGTGGGGGATGTTTCGGGGAAGGGCGTGTCTGCAGCATTTTATATGGCAGAAATGAAGGGGATCTTCCAATCTCTTAGTAAGATCTATAGAGAACCCCGCGAGTTTCTTGCGAATGCGCATAGTGCGTTGGTAAGCACGATCGACAAGCGTTCGTTCATTAGTTTAATCTATGCCGTACTCGACCTCCGTAGCGGTATGATGTCGATTGCTCGTGCCGGCCATTGCCCAATGCTCTACGTCTCGAAAGACAAATCTGAGTATATCAAACCGACTGGGCTTGGCTTAGGAATGGGCAGCAGTGAGCTATTTACCCGTACAATCGCCCAGGATCAGCTGCCGTTCTCAGCCGGGGATATTGCTGTGTTCTATACAGATGGATTGACCGAAGCGCATCCCAAGAATGGTCCGGAGTTTGGGTACGAACAATTACAGGAGGTAGTGCGTGCCGTGGGGCACAAAGCCGCGGTTGATGTCCGTGATGCAATTATCACGGCTGTGGATAAACACATGAATCATGAGTCGCCGGAGGATGATCTGACAATTGTTGTGATCAAATGGGTCAAACCAAATTAATGGAACTATCGTAAACAATATAGTGGAGAAATATCATGAGCACATTTAAAATTGATGTTAGAGAATCAAGCAACATCAATGTCCTTGACCTCAAAGGTTATCTTGACGCCCACACTGCGCCAGAACTCGAGAAGGCATTCCGGAGCCTTCTCGACAGCAAGAAGTATAACATTATCGTGAACTGTAAGGATCTCACCTATATTAGCAGTGCTGGTCTCGGCGTTTTCATGGCGTACATCGAGGATGTTCGAAAGAATAGTGGGGATATCAAGCTATCGAACATGTCTCCGAAGGTGTATAATGTCTTCGACTTGTTAGGGTTTCCCCTTCTCTACGACATCACGAAAGATGAGGCGGAAGCGATCATGAAGTTCAGCTCACCGAAGAAGTAACCGTGAGCTCTATGTACGTATGTAACGCATCTACCATTGTCAACGAAGGTCAACATCTTGCAGTTAAAAATTAAGAGTCAGACGGAAAAGTTAAGCACGGTGAGGGAATTTGTCTCAGAGGCAGCGCGACAATTTGGCTTCGACGAGGAATCGGTTGGCAAAGTCGCCCTCGCTGTAGATGAGGCGTGTACAAATGTTATCAAACACTCCTACGAGTTTGCACCACATAAGGAGATTAACATAAAAATTGTCACCAACGGCGATGCCTTTGAGGTCATTATCACTCATCAGGGAAAATCATTTGATCCTCAGGCTATAAAATCTCCCGACATGCGGGAGTATTTATCGCACTTCCGGAGAGGCGGCTTGGGAATGCACCTCATGCGCTCCCTGATGGACAAAGTCGAATACCGAACTCTATCGGATAAGAAGAGTGAAGTGCGGCTGATAAAACATCTCCCTGCGAATGTCAGCCGTTCATAATCGATCCATCACAGCGTCCGGCATGACTGCCCCCTCCAAACAATCCGCCGAAAGCCGTACGGCGTCTGAAACCAGATTCGACCTCAGTGCCCTCTTTGAATTCAGTTCTGTCGTCAATGCCTCACTCGACCTCACGTTCATCCTCGGGCATTTTCTCCTCACGGTGATGGGTAAGCTCGTTTCGCTTAGAGGTATTATCCTGCTTGAGCACAAAAAAGGTGCCTTTAGAATTGAGAACGTTAAAGGGTTGCCTGAGATTCTTATTGGTACTTCAATCTTGATCAACAAAATTCCTAAGCGTCTTACCTATATTGACACGGAAGATGCACAGAAACTGTCGTGGCTCACATATTTCAAAGACAAAGGCATCAGTGTTCTTATTCCACTTGTTGCCCAAGAAAAAATCGTTGGCGTTGCGGGGTTTGCTCCCAGCATCCTCAGAAAGAAACTCAGCGAGAAAGAAGCAACCTATGTAAAATCTCTCGCGAACATTGCCGCTGCCGCGATTGAGAAGAGTTTGATCATTGCGGAATTGAGTCGTGTCAATAGAAGGTTGGATGGCAAGATTCAGGAACTCAACACATTGTTTGAGTTAAGCAAAGAATTTAACGTGATTCTTGAGCCTGATCGAGTGGTGAAGCTCTTAATGTTCTCATTGATGGGACAGATTGGAGTCAGTCGATTTGCTATTTGTCTCGAAAAAGAGGGAGTGATGAACGTGGTCTCTTCACGACTGGATAAAGAGTTCAGTCCTCCTTTATGTTCTTATCTGACCTCGATATCGACTCCAATGCTCGTCGAAAACTTGGTACGAAAAGGAGACCAGCAATGGAAGAACTCCCTGAAAGAACTTGGAGTTCAGGTTCTTATTCCGCTTCAGCTCCAGAACCAGACTAAAGGAATGCTTGCTCTCGGAGAGAAATTACGAGGTGAACAGTATTCACCAATGGACCTTGAATTTCTGTTCTCTCTGGGAAATCTTGCAATCATCTCACTGGAGAATGCGAGGTTGTTCAAGGAAGCGATCGAGAAGCAAAAGCTTGAGGATGAGCTACTGATTGCCAAGGAAATTCAACGCGGCTTATTACCTGCGCATCTCCCGATGATCCAAAATTTCGAGATCGCCGCCATCAATATCTCATCCAAACAGGTGGGTGGTGACTATTATGACGTCATTCCGTTGCCGGAGGACCGTTTCGTGATTGCGATTGGCGATGTTTCTGGCAAAGGAACTCCTGCTTCGCTCCTCATGGCGAATTTGCAGGCAACAATTCGAGCGCTTGTGCCGCTTGGATTGAGTCTTTCAGAACTCACGAACCGCGTCAACGATCTTGTCTGCAACAGCACAGGCTCGGGTCGGTTCATTACGTTTTTTTGGGGGATACTGGATTCAAGGTCACGAAAGATGAAATATGTCAGCGCGGGTCATAATCCACCTTTTCTCTTCCACACTGATGGAACTGTTGAACGGCTGGACAGGGGGGGGATCATCCTCGGAATCATGAAAGTAATGGTCTCATATCAAGAGGGCGAAGTACAATTTGGCGCTGGCGATCTGCTCGTCTTGTTCACCGATGGAGTGAGTGAAGCAATGAATGACCAAGGGGAGGAATGGGGGGAAGAACCCCTGGAGCGCGTCGTTCGTGATCATCTCGACGACGCATCCCATGTCGTTCTTACTCACATTGTTGACGCGGTGAAAGATCACAGTAAGAACACTGTGCAATCCGATGATATCACCTTGGTAATTGTTAAAGCAGTAGCGTAACCTAACAAGGTTTGTTTTTTCCACCCGCGCTTCTTATCTTCACTTCAACACATCTCAACCGTTATGCAGGAATCAGCAACAGAACAGCAGGTATGGACGATTCTCTCCTTGTTGGAATGGAGTTCTCAGTATCTTTCCGAGAAAGGATATGAGAGCGCCCGCCTCAATTGTGAGCTTCTGCTGTGCCATGTTCTCAAGTGCCAGCGAATCGATCTTTATCTTAGATTCGATCGGGAGTTGACGTTGGATGAATTGGCGGGTTTCAAAGTGCTTTTCAAGCGGCGATTGGCGCACGAGCCGCTCCAATATATAATCGGCGAAACTGAGTTCATGGGACTCAGATTGATTGTCGATCCGAGAGTATTGATTCCGCGCCCCGAGACGGAGGTTCTTGTCGAGGCAGTAGTAACGTTCTTCGCAAAGAGAGCCTCTGAAAATATTCGCATTTTGGACATTGGAACTGGGTCTGGCTGCATCGCGGTTGCGCTTGCCAGGGGTCTTGAATCTTGTCGTATTCATGCGATTGATGTCAGCACGGAGGCGCTGGAAGTTGCTCGCATGAACATCGACCGCCATGGTTTACAGGACCGAGTAACACTGCAAACTGTTGACTTCCTTGACAACAACCAACAGATTGCCGCAACGCCATATGACCTGATCGTTTCCAATCCCCCGTATATCAGTCGAGAAGAGTTTTCAAAGGTCGAGCCAGAAATACGAGAGTTCGAACCAACAATAGCAACGACGGATGATGGAGACGGGCTAACCTATTATCGTGTCATTGCTGAACGGAGCAAGTTGCTTCTCAAGCCAGATGGATTGCTCTTTATTGAAATCGCGTTCAATCAAGGTGAAATTGTGCCGAGGTTATTTCTTGATGCAGGGTATTGTGACATCGAAACTATCCGTGACTATGCCGGTATCAAACGAGTGGTGAAAGCCCGGCGAGCGTAATACATGCGGGCATTGTTGCAACGTGTGAAAGACGCCAGTGTAACCATCAACGGTGGCACCCACAATGAGATTGGCAAAGGGTTACTTATTTTTCTTGGCGTGGGGCGACAAGACACCCACGAGGATGCGAATTATCTTGCGCAGCGCTGTGCAACCCTCAGGATTTTCGAAGACGAGCAAAAGAAAATGAATCTCTCTGTCAAAGACATCGCCGGTAACGTGCTTGTCATTTCTCAGTTTACATTATATGCCGATACACGAAAAGGAAACCGACCCAGCTTTACCGACGCAGCTTTGCCTGACGCCGCAGAGGTTCTCTATGAGCAATTTGTCAATCGTCTTAGAACTGAGCTTGGCGAGTCGAAGGTAAGAACAGGTGTTTTTCGAGCGATGATGGACATTCAACTCACTAATGATGGACCAGTGACCATAATGGTCGAAAGTAAAGAGAAAGAACGGTAAGATATGCACATCCCTCTCCGGTTTGCGATTGCCATTGTTGCGTTTACTATGCTCTCGATGCAATCGAAGTTTCTCCGAACAGAAACCACGCCCTCGTTCAGGCTCAGATATGAGAAAAATATTTCTTCCACTGATGTTCGGAACATTAGCAAAATGCTCGACACCCAGTATGTAGAATACACGAAGAAACTGGGGACATCATTCGGGGGTCGAGCCGACGTATACCTCTATAACTCCACCGCACGATTGCGCGCAGAGTCCCATTCACGTGCGTTTGAGAAAGGGGAATACAGATCAGGGAAACTCTATCTTTACGTCAATAATACCACTGGTGCCAAGATTGAGATGCAGGATGCCTGTGCGAGAGTGATTTCGCGGGCGTTACTGGATAAAATTCCCGCGTGCCCTCAGTGGCTCGCTGAAGCTTATTCCCTCTATGCTGGACACGATCTTGAGAGATTCGGTCAACCGGCGCGGCTCAACATTGCAAGCTTTGCTGACTTGGGTGAAGATTATTTTCATGCGGAAGAACGGAAAGACGTTACCGAATTATACGCCAAACTCTCCTTGACTATTCAATTTCTTGTGAATCGTTACGGCGAACAAAACGTCGAGGCGATGATCCAGCTATTTAATAATGGACGAACGCTTGAGGAAAATTTTGAGTATTCATTCAAGGAAAAAATGTCGGACATCGAAAAAGCCTGGGTGAAGGCACTTCATTCCCCCGCCAAAGAATGATAAACCATTCTCCACACGTCTTGATGCTTTTCCTGGATGGCGTGGGGATTGGCACCAAGGATCGAGGAAGAAACCCGTTCTTCGAAGCGAACATATCGGCACTAAAAACTCTCTGGGGGGGTACCATACCTCATGTCCGTGATGCTTATCGGGACTTCAGTACAGCGTCGCTCAGACCGTTGAATGCAACACTCGGGGTAGCGGGGTTGCCTCAGAGTGGGACTGGACAAACATCGCTGCTGACGGGGCGAAATGCGGCGCGCATTGTTGGAAAACATTTTGGACCGTACCCGTATTCAACACTGAAACCGATCATCGCTGAGGAGAACATCTTTCGGCGGGTTCAATCCGCTGGTAAGATTCCATTTTATGCGAATGCCTTTCCCCGCCAGTATTTCGAGTATATCAATTCACCGAGGTCACGCACAGCTGCAATTACGATGTCATGGATCGCCAGTGGTTACCGGTTGAATGATAGTAACGCTCTCGCGGCAGGGAATGCACTTTCGGCGGACATCACGAGCGAGCGATGGAGCAACCTTGGTTATCCACATATGCCGATCATTTCACCGCAAGAGGCAGGCAAGAGACTCGCCGGCTTCACGAAAGCGAACGACTTTGTCCTCTTTGAGTATTATTTTACTGACCATGCAGGACACCATCAATCGATGGCTGAAGCAGTACGTATCCTTGAAACACTCGACGGACTCATAGAGGGTATTCTTAACGCATTCGATCATCATTCGATGGTGTTTATCTTGACAAGCGATCATGGAAACATTGAAGACTTGTCAACAAAGGGTCACACCCGAAACCCAGTGCCGCTCTTGGCAGTGGGGAAACGGCACCGGGAAATCAGTGCTTATTCAAGAAATCTTACTCACGTGGTACCCGCGATTCTAAAGCTTTTGGGGTAAACATTTAAGGGAGGCTTCGACGCACGTGTTCGCTCACCGTCCGGCAATGAAATTTTGCTTGCCGCTTATCATTGGTATTATTCTTGGTTGGCATCATACTTTCCCAGTCCGTGGTGTCTTCATTGCAACAGTTCTCTTCACTATTCTAACTGTGCTTGTTTCCTTCTCCGCGAGAGGGAAATCCCTGTCACCATCTTTCATATATGTGCTCGTCCTACTTTTCGGTATCTTGAAGATTGACTACGACGGGAAGTATGTTTCCGATGATAGTATTGCACTTCATATCTCGTCAGGGAAGACAGTCGAGCTTCACGGAACAATTGCAGATCCACCGAAAGTGAGCGCTCGATCATTCAAGTTTGTCGTTGATGCAAAAACTGTAAAGAAGGAAAAGGGAGAAGTGAAAGCTTCTGGTGGTGTCCTTGTGTCAGTTCTGAAGGAATCTATACGCGGAACAGTAATTGACTCACTGACGTATGGGAGGGCAGTAATTCTTCGAGGAGAACTGGTGAGTGTGAGCACGGCGCGTAACCCTGGTGAATTCGATCTTCGTCAATATCTCCATTTGAATAATATTGATTCCCGTCTATATCTTGATAAACTGGATAGTAACAATCTTGGAGATGAAGCCTCGGGGAATTTGCTCTCCTCCTTTGTTTCCCCTGTTCGTCGCTTTATTGCACATCGCCTCGATAGTCTCATTGGTGGGGATGAAGCAAGGTTCTTGAAGGGACTCATCATTGGCGAGAGAAGTGAAATACCGTTGGAGGTTAAGACGGCATTTATTAATTCGGGGGTAATGCACATACTCGCTGTCTCAGGGTTGCACGTTGCCATTGTTACGTTTATCATACTTATCTTCTTGCAGACGATGAGAGTTCCTGAAAATGTTCGCATCATTCTGACAAGTCTCTTGCTAGTGTATTACATTTTCCTGACAGGTAGTGCTCCTTCAGTAACGCGGTCTGTGATTATGGCAGTTATCTTTCTCGGTGCTCAACTCTTTGAACGAAAAAGCGATGTCTATAATACGTTGGCATTCTCGGCAATTGTTATATTGCTTATTGATGCGAAACAATTGTTCCAACCGGGTTTTCAACTCTCCTTTGTTGCCGTCTTTTCTCTGATCTATCTCTATCCTAGAATTTATGCCGTCAGAAATTTACTGCCGCGAGCCTTGAAGGGAAATCGATACATCACTTCCCTTGTGGCGATGGTGGCAGTCTCCATTGCCGCGGGGGTCGGGACCCTGCCATTCACGTCGATCTACTTTGGGAAAATATCCGTTATTAGTTTCGTCGCGAATCTTGTCATTGTTCCGTTATCCAATGTGATTCTCACTCTTGGCATGCTTACAGTTTTGATTTCGTTATTCTCCGCCTGGTTGGCTTCGGTCTATGCAAGCGCGACAACGACGCTCACATGGCTTCTCCTGAAGGCTGTTGACTATTTTGGAAACCTTCCTTGTGCATACATCGACGCGCGGTTTACAACGGAGTCGCTCATGATGTTCTATTTGGTACTTGGTGTTATTGCCAATGTGGGAAAACGGGAGTTTCGGAAATACATCGTCATTGTAAGTCTCATTGTCCTCGATGTCTGGCTATACGGTTTCTACATCTTTTCTGGTTCCTCCCATCCGCTTCGTGTTACGTTTCTTGACGTTGGCCAGGGCGATGCCATCGTGGTGCAGTTTCCTGATGGTAACACAATGCTTGTCGATGGAGGACCCCGTTCGCCGAACTTCGATTCTGGTGCTCGAACAGTTGCTCCCTTTCTTACGTACTTCGGAATTCGCGAGGTTAATATCCTGGTGCTGAGTCATCCCCATAGCGACCACCTTGGCGGAATTCCATATCTCTTACGTCACTTCAAAGTAGGTAAAGTGATTGATGCCGGGTCATCTGGAGGCTCTTCTTTGTCTCGCGAGTACGAACAACTGATCGACTCGATGGGGATTCTTCGAGTGGAAGCTCGTGCAGGGACTACGATGAAGGAATCCGAGAACGTGAGGATGTATGTGCTTCATCCCTCCGGAGACTTTGTTCCACGGCATGAGAAGCTTGAGCGGAATCTCAATAACCAGTCGATAGTTATCAAATTGTGCTATGGTGAAACAACCTTGCTTCTCGAAGGTGACACCGAACACGAGGGGGAAGAACAGATGATGACGAGCTACGGTTCTTTTGTGAAGAGTGAAGTCCTCAAAGCAGGTCATCATGGAAGCATTACGAGTAGTTCCCCTGCTTTTTGCAGACTTGTTCATCCTCATATAGCTGTGATTTCAGTAGGAGCGAGGAATAAGTTTCACCATCCGTCGACCATCGTCTTGAAAAGATTCATTCAATCCGAGTGCAATGTATGTCGGACGGATGAATCCGGTGCCATTGTTCTTGAATCTAATGGAACTCACTGGTCTCAAGTCTTTTGGCGTTTGCCTTGAAACTCACGCTACCTTTCCGTATTTTAGTTTAAAATCTACTTGTCTAACAATCCTACGAAGAGTGTGAATGGCAACCCCCGAAGCTCACCGAGTCACATCAACACTGAACGAACGCAAGCCCAAGTTTGAAACCGATTCAGGGATTCCTGTCGAAGCATGGTATCTTCCCACGTCGATTGATTATGAACGTAAGCTCGGTCATCCTGGTAAGTATCCCTTTACGCGTGGCATATATCCGAATATGTACCGCGGAAGGTTCTGGACAATGCGGCAATATGCCGGTTTCGCAACAGCGGAAGAATCGAACAAGCGTTATCGATATCTTCTTGATCATGGGACAACAGGCTTATCCGTCGCATTTGATCTTCCCACGCAAATGGGATATGATTCCGACCATCCAATGGCAGAGGGCGAAGTTGGCAAAGTCGGCGTGGCAATCGATTCGCTGGAAGACATGGAGGCCCTATTCAAAGGGATAAAGCTCGAAGATATCACAACCTCGATGACGATTAATGCAACCGCTGCGATTCTTTTGTGCATGTATGTGGCAATCGCGAGAAAGCAAGGTGCCAACCTACAACGCCTTTCCGGCACAATTCAGAACGATATCTTGAAAGAGTATATTGCACGGGGTACGTACATTTATCCGCCGGCGCCATCAATGAGACTGGTAACGGATATCCTCCAATGGTGAAGCGAGTCCCTGCCGAAGTGGAATGCGATCTCGATCAGTGGTTACCATATCCGTGAGGCTGGTGCCACGGCGGTCCAAGAACTGGCGTTCACATTGGCGAATGCGATTGCTTATGTCGACGCGGCAGTTCACACCGGTTTGGATATTAATCGGTTTGGGGCACAACTCTCGTTTTTCTTCAATGCTCACAACAACTTCTTCGAAGAGATCGCCAAGTTCCGGGCTGCCCGCCGCGTGTGGGCGAAGATTGTGAAGGAACGGTTCGGTGCGAATAATCCCGATGCCATGAAACTCCGGTTTCATGCACAAACAGGCGGATCAACGCTCACGGCTCAGCAGATTGAAACTAATGTTGTCCGGATAACTATGCAAGCACTTGCCGCAGTATTGGGCGGATGCCAGTCACTGCACACAAATAGCAGGGATGAAGCGCTCTCGTTACCGACAGAAGAGGCAGCCCGTCTTGCACTTCGAACCCAACAAGTCATCGCGCACGAAACAGGCGTTGCGGATTCGGTTGACCCACTCAGCGGTTCTTACTTAATAGAGCATCTGACGGATGAGATCGAGAAGAAAGCGGAGGATTATATCAAAAAAATTGATGCCCTTGGTGGTGCCGTGCGAGCAATCGAACGCCAGTATTACCAGAACGAGATTGCAGAGAGCGCTTATACATATCAGCAAGCGATTGAGCGAAAAGAGAAGATCGTAGTTGGAGTGAATGAATTCATCTCAACAGATCATGTCCAGCACCAACTCTTTAGCGTTGATCCTTCTGTAAGAACTGATCAGGTACGACGGTTGAATGCCTTACGGGCAAAGCGTGATGCTCAGAAGGTTTCTTCCAGTCTAACACTCCTGAAGAAAGCTGTGGTGGGGAAGGAGAACGTCGTCCCGTGTATTCTGACGTGTGTTGAGAACTATGCTACTCTCGGTGAAATCTCTGACGCGTTACGTACGGTGTGGGGGGAGTATGCTGAGTAGGGTGAGAATAGGGTAAGTAGTTCTCACTGCACCCATTGGTGGACCTCCGAAGCCGTAAGTGCCTCTGGGTCTGAACCGACCTTCACGTAGATGAACAATGTGCCGCTGGAGACGTAATCGTGAGGAGGAGTCACGCTTTTCTTTGCGATGGGCTTGGAGGTGGCAAAGAGATGACGATGTCTGCTGATGGGCAGATGTCGTTCAACGAACACTCCGGGCATTTCGGTTTTCTCGCATGACACACTCTTCTTCCATGCCAAATGAGGAGATTTCCTGTTGCAATCCAATCCTTCCGTGGGATGGTCTGTATCAAATCCTGTTCGATCTTCTCAGGATCTGTTTTCGTTGAGAGTCGAAGCCGTTCAGCCAAGCGTTTGACATGTGTATCGACAACGATTCCCTCTGCCCTCCCGAAGACATTCCCCAACACGACATTTGCAGTCTTGCGTCCGACACCTGGAAGTTGGATGAGCTCGCCCATTGTACCCGGAACATTTCCCTTGTGTTTTTCTAAGAGCACTTTGCAACAATTGATAATATTTCTTGCCTTTGCCCGATAGAACCCGGTTGAATGAATTGCATGCTCGAGGACGCCGGGATCAGTTGTTGCATATTCATCGACTGTGCGGTACGTCTTGAATAATTCTTTCGTCACCATGTTCACGCGTTCATCAGTGCACTGGGCCGAAAGAATTGTGGCAACCAGTAACTGGAGAGGTGAGGAATGGTGTAACGCTGTCGATGGCTTTGGGTATGCTCGCTTGAGACGAGACAGAACAGTTGCCGCTCTCTTCTTGAGCTCTTCCAATGTTGGGGTTTTCGTTTTTCGTTTTGCCATGCCTCAGTGTGACATTGGTGAAAGATGATAGGGTCAAACAACTCGAACGTCACCAAACACCTTGCTGATGATGATCTTCATCCGGCTCGTTGTCGACTCGAAAGCGGGTGTTTCAGCCTTGATGCCCGTTGAGAATCCTTCTTTGTGCTGACCCAGGATTGTAAGGTCACCGAAGAGCGAACTTCCAGAAACTGATACTGCCGCATCTTTCGGAAGAATGATGGTAGAATCTCCGAACACACTGTGGAGGCGGAGTTCATGGGCACCCTCGGCAAACTGGGCAGAGGAAAGATCTAGATGACAGTCACCGAACACGGTGGAAAGCGAACCTCCCTTGAAATTCTGAGAGGTTATTCGATAGTGCATGTCACCAAAGACATTCGATTGATGTACGAGGTCATCCCCGATGGATGGTGAGGTGCTCTGTTCCGGCGGCGGAGACGGAGGCGCAGATGGGGCAAGAGGGGAAAGTGCCTGAGCAGGGACACGTTGTGAGGTTCTTTTTCTCATGAGCACTGTTAACCCCCAGATTACAAGAAGAAGCGGCCAGAACGTTTCCATGATCTCACCGAAATCGGCATAACCCATGTTATCCAGCAAGAGGAGAACCCCTATCATAATGAGAACAAATCCCCAAATCAAATTTCGCATAGCCTTTATCTATCCTTACGAGGTATGGTCAAGTAATAGTGTGATTTCTTTGAAGGTACGCGTGTTGATGACATCTCGCTTCTCCAACCATCCTTTGCGCGCAATCCCAACTCCATAGTGTACGTCTCTCAGCCCGTTAATGTTGTGAGCGTCCGGATTGATACTCACTTTCACGCCTTTTTCCTTTGCGAACTTACACAACCTCCAGTCTAAGTCCAGTCGGAAAGGGTGCGAGTTAATCTCGATGATTTTACTATAATCCGCTGCTGCGTTGATCACTTCAACCATATTCACGGGATATCCTTCACGCTGAAGCAGTAACCGTCCTGTGGGATGACCAAGCATTGTTACATACTTGTTTTTGAGTGCTTTGATAATCCGCTTTGTCGCCTCTGCCTCGGTCATCTTGAACTTGCTGTGGACAGATGCGACGACGTAATCAAAAGTCGAGAGGACCTTATCGCTCCAGTCCAGACTTCCGTCAGCTAAGATGTCGACCTCTGTTCCTTTGAATATTGTGAACCCCCTCAGCTTCGCATTGAGCGCATCAATTTCCTTGTGTTGTTGTTTCAATCTGGTTTCCGTTAAGCCACCCGCATACGCGGCGACCTTACTATGATCGGCGATACCAAGATATTCCCATCCCAGATCTCTTGCCGCCCCCACCATTTCGAGCAATGTGTTCGAGCCATCACTATAGGTGGTGTGGCAGTGAAATGTTCCGCGTAAGTCTTCTTCAGACACGAGATTGGGGATGTGCCCTTCATGTGCCGCTTCGAGTTCACCCATATTCTCGCGGAGCTCTGGCGGGACATATGCCAACTTCAGCGCGCCATAAACGTCCTCCTCGGTCTTGCAGGAAACTATTCGCTTCGCTTTACCCCGCTTTTCTTCCGCGCCTAATTCAGAAAATCCATATTCGTTGAGGCTCCAGCCGTACTTTTTCGCCAGGGACCTCATCGCTACGTTGTGCTCCTTGTTTCCAGTGAAATAGGCGAGTGCAAAAGGATACTCTATGTCGTCAATGACCCGGAGATCGCAGTTTATTCCTGAGTTCAGGAGGACACTCGATTTCGTTTCACCCTGAGCGATGATCTGTTCAACGTCTGGATGTGTGGTAAAGACCTTCATCAACGTGCGTTCAGATCCTTTCTTGATGCTGGCGAGAATATCAATATCGCCAATCACTTCTTTTCTTCGGCGAAGACTGCCTGCAATATCGCATCGGATCACACAACGTTGGTTCCTGATGACTTCAAGAATGCGATCGGCGGCAAGCTTCGCTTCTGAGTACAGATGTTGATCTGTATGTTTCTGAAGAAGTTCAATCCCATTCAGGATGTTTTCTTCCGTCTTTTTCCCGAATCCTGAAACACTTGCCAGCTTGTGTTCTTCAGCCGCTTTCTTCAAGCCACTAACAGTCTTAATCTTTAGTCGATCATACACAATTTTGATTCGCTTTGGTCCGAGGCCAGGAATGCGCAACATCTCAAGCAACCCGGGTGGGACAGATTGCTTCAAGTCATCATAGAATTTCAATTTCCCTGTAGAATCAAGTTCAATCAGCTTTTCAGCCAAACCTTGCCCAATGCCTTTGATGGTCTGTAGCTCGTTGGACTTGATAAGTTCATGCACATCGGTGGTTAACGCGCCAATGATACGGCCAGCGTTGTGATACGCTCTACACTTAAATGGGTTGTCTCCCTGAAGTTCGAGGAGCGTTCCAATCTCTTCAAGTATTTCCGCAATCTGCTTGTTTGTCATTTCGTGAGAAAGTTAATGATTGTGGATATGAATATCAAATGAGGAATACGCAGATCATCGAGCTGTGGTGAACTTCTGCAACAGAACGAAAGTCGGGACCTGCGAGGATGGAAATGAGTTAAGTTGGTAGAGTCAATGCTTCACCAGGTCAAGAGTGCAGCTTCCAGAGCAAGGCCTGGACCCATAGCAAGCATGATGCCCATGTCGCCAGGTATGGGATTACCGTGTCGCATTGTTTCTTGCAGAACAAACAACACTGTTGGAGATGACATGTTTCCGAAGTTACGAAGCACACATTTGCTGTGACACACTTGATCTTCTGATAGGGAAAGCTCATTTTGTAAATTATCAATCACCCTCCGTCCACCGGAGTGAAGGATCCAGTGTGCAATTTGCTTTTTCTCGATGTTTGAAGAGTCGAGCAATGCCACTACGAGCTTTTCCGCGAGTTTCCCTGCAATATCACGGATATCCTTTGAAAGGATAATGCGCAATCTGCCCTCGCGTTGCTCGAAGCCGACAGAATTGATGAGGGATGGCTCAAGATGTGTTTCAAATTTTTTGATCTTCGGGACAAGTGGGTCATCACTCATGCCAATAACCACTGCTGCAGCGCCATCGGCACAGATGGCATTTCCCACGACAGTCTCGAGTGAGTCGTCGATATAATAACAAGCAGAACAAATCTCAACAGTGAGAAGCAGTGCTTTCTTTTCGGGATACGCTTTCACGAAGTCATAGGCACGCTGCAGCCCCGGCATCGCGCCCGCGCATCCCATTCCCAACAGATCAGCGCGCTGAATATTTTGCCGAAGCCCAAATTTCTTAATCATTAGTGAGGACAATCCGGGACAAAGATAGCCTGTGCAGGAAACAGCAATGATATAATCGATGTCTGAGTTGTCGATGGAGCCAGCTTCCAGACACTGGGAGATCGCCTTCGACCCAATGTCCATGGAGCCATCTCGGAACCGCTCGTGAAGGTCATCAAGAGTCTCATTTGGATTGAAGGTATCGATATCGAAGTACAAATGACGATAATCGATGTCCGAGTTCATGAAGATTTGGCGGACTCGCTCGGTGCGATAGAATGGGGCGTTTTTATGAGCGAGGTCGTAAATCTGCTGCTGGGAGTAACGCTGTTGTGGGTTCGCAGTGCTTATGGAGAGTATCGCCGGTAGCATGGACATGGGGTTGCTTTCGCCGCGAATGGATTCGATCTAAAGCTTATGCCGCTAAGTGTTCATTGCGTTCAGCGCGATCATGGACAGGGTACAGATCGAGCACCTCCCGAAGTTTCTTGATGATCGATGGGAGTTCAGTGAACTGCATCAGCTCCGCCCGCACTTTGGATATCCCCGATTGATTTCGGAGGTAGCCGCTGTAGTGCTTCCGGAACTCGATCACTCCAGATCGCTCACCTTTATACCGGACTGAAAGATTCAAGTGTTCGAGCAATATCTCAATTCGGTGTCTCAATGATGGTTCAGGGAGAAGTTTGCCTGTTACAAGATAATGTTTGATTTCCGAAAAGATCCATGGGTTTTGAATTGCACCACGCGCGACCATGACGCCATCGCAACCTGTAGTGTCAAAGACTCGTTTCGCCATCTCTGGACAATCCACTCCGCCGTTGACGATAATCGGTATGCAGACTGCCTGCTTGAGCGAGGGGATCCACGAATAATCAGGATCACCTTTATGCCCCTGAGCCCGCGTTCGGCAATGAACGGTGAGCGCTTGGGCTCCTGTATCTTCAATCATCCTCGCCACATCGATAATTTGGATCGATGTTGTATCCCACCCAAGCCGAGTCTTCACAGTGACGGGCAGGCTGACCGATTTCACAACTTCTCTCACAATGCGTTGCATCTTCGGGAGGTCACGCAATAAACCTGCTCCTGCACCGTGACCTGCCACATTTCTCACCCAGCATCCGCAGTTGATATCGATGAGGTCGGGGTGTAATTCCTCTGCCATGCATGCCGCCCGCGCCATTGAATTCTCTTTACCTCCATAAATCTGAATACCGAACGGTCTCTCTTGGGGGAGGAACATCATCTTTTGCTTCGTCTTCTCCGTCTGACGAATCAACCCCTCTGAATTGACAAACTCAGTGTACATAATATCTGCACCGAGGCGTTTGCACATAAGCCGGAAGGAAATATCCGTTACGTCCTCCATAGGTGCGAGTAGAATTGCTTGCGGTATGTCGATTGTGCCGATTTTCATGATGAATGATGTATAAAGCTATCCATTTTTTTGTTGGAATGCAAATAAAAAGCCCGAACCATTCTTCATGGTTCGGGCTCAGAGAGTAGTCTTGAAGTGTGATTACTTCATCAACATGATCTTGTGGACAGCGGAGAATCCTTCACTTGCCGCATTCATACGCACGAAGTAAATACCCGTCGGTACCTGTAGTCCACGGCTGTCTCGTCCATCCCACTCCAGCTC
>JACOSX010000075.1 GCA_016178625.1 Ignavibacteria bacterium | reverse complement strand
GGGATCGCGCCACACTCCGGCAAGAATCCAAGGCACGCCGGTTGCACCTGGCGGAGTCGGCGGAGGCGCTATGCTTCTCGTCGTGACGAAGACCGGCATTGCTTCAAAGGATTGATCCGCGATAAAAAGACCAACAGATGTGCCGTTATAGTAAATATCGTGTTGCCACGTTCCGGCGCCTGCATCGAGAAGGCCCTCGTACACTTTCGAGACACTTGACCCGTCTGCCTCGAGCGCCAGCGTAGCATTGCGGTAGAAGCTCGTTGCTGTTGGAAGGTTACCTACCACAGATTCATTGCTCCACGTTGCGCCGTTATCGGTGGAGGTAGTGTTCCAAATCGCAGTTGCACTTTCGTACAAAAGGCTCAACTTACCGGATGCATCGCGCACGAGCTTGCGCTGGGCGTTGCTGGAGAGGGCGGAGGAGGTGGTGGAGGCGAGATGCGCTTTGTAATATGCCGTGTACGTATGATGCTCACTGACAATGATTGAGCGAGGATTATCTGTTGAGCCGTCATCCCACCTCAGAAATTTTTGTGTACCGTAGTCGGGAGCTGATAGGGCAAGCGGCATTCTGGATCTGTAGGTGTTCGTTGAGCTTCCCGGTATTGTGACGCCATCCAAGCTCACATAATTCACTGTGATGTTACAGAGTTGGTCGAAGTTTGCAGTCGCCGTTAACGCATCTGTATATGTGGACCAAACATCGGCGAAGTTAAACTTGATTGGGTTTGTCGTAGTCCAGGTGTCCGTCGCAAGAATCGGGTGCGTGCCCTTGAATACACGCTGGTAATTATCGTAGAGCTGCTCTTTGGCTTGCAATCGTTTCGAGGACATCCACAACTGCGTTTGCGAGACGGAGCCGCCAATCGACGATGTATTCACATCTACGTTGTCGATGTTCACAATGCCAGCGTTAAAATCATTTTTTATTGTCATGGTCGCAGTGCCGTATGATGTGAGTGGATCCATCTTATTAATGTTCATTATGTTTATTCCGGCGTTGCGTTGTTGGTCGATGAGAAAAGATTTGTGCGCAAAGTTTGCGATGAACTCGGGCATGACGGAATACCGTTCTCCAATAACATCGAGAATGTTAGTGAAAGATGTCTGGAAGTTATCAGCCTCACTTAGAGAGGAAGGGTCATAGAAATCAAAAAAAGCCGCACCCACAATTAACTCGTGGTTATACCCGTTAGGAATTGAAGGATAAAGCAAACCACTTCTATCAGGTAATTCGAGATCTGCCCCCTCGACGTTTTCCATAATGCTTGGATAATCCTTACCGACCGGCTGATCGTCCTGAGCCTCTTGGTACCGACCGGAATACGGCGCTAATGGGTTGGTGAGCCAGCTTTCCACCGCAGAACCATAGAAGTCTGCCCAACCTTCAACGAATGCAACACGATCGACCTGATGAGTTTCACTCCACTTGTGTTCGGGGTGAAACCGACGAGTGATAAATTCCTCGAAACCATAAGGCCAGTTCCAGCCTCTCTTAGCATCCATGAGAAAATGTCCATACTCATGAAAGATAGTTGTTCTTGAATGAGAGTTTGCCACGAAACCATTCAGATAGACAGCGCGGTTGGTTAATTCACCATGGCAATCCGGACAAATGTTATTAATGGCGGTCAGAATATCTGCAAGCGTGTTCGTTGCTGGCGTATGGATTTCATACAATATACCGACAACATTAAATATTACGTCACGATCCGAGATGGTTGAAAATGGCCAATAAAATGAACCACTTGGGAGACTCCATTCTTGGATGATGCTCTGTTCGGAAGGATATTTGATAACACACTGTGGCGGTGTGTACCCATGGGCAATTGCGAAATCGGCTGCCGCATTTGCATAGGTGAATATTATCGAGTAGTTGTTCCGGTCACTGCCACTAATGAAGGTAAAGTCCATGTGGTCGAATTTGGTCGAGAGATCGAAGTCGCAAGGGATTCCCTCGGGACAATGTTCTGCTGGCCCGATCTTTCCGACAGCGACGACGCTATTGAAAGTGCTGCGCGTTGTGAACACTCCGCGCAGATCGATCTTGCTGTTCAAAAATGAGAGCCGGGCAGTAACTTGCCCAGGTGTTAACCAATCTGGCAGGGTCACCGCGAAGTAACCAATATCGTCAGGCGATATTCCAGATGCCCACGTCGTAGTGTTATCGGCAGAGTATACTTCAATTCGGACACTAGCACCTCTTAATGCTTTTCGTTGGCCTTCTTCTTCATATGTAATTGTTCCACTTACTACCGTCTGTCCATATACCTGTGGTAGGCCGAGCGTCACAGAGAGGATCAGCAATTCATAGCAAAAACGCAAAAACGATTTCCTGGTTTCCATGGTATTTTCCTTTCTTATTAGATCTGTAAAAGGGAATGATCGCTATTTTTGAATATGGACCCAACCCGTTTTCTCGTAGGTGGCCCCGTCAATCACAACATAGAGGTGGTACCTATATTCACCTGAGGCGACATCGTTGCCGTTGTCATTGGCTCCATTCCACTCAACTGCGTTCTGTCCAGCGCTCTGAGGCACATTGTCAAGTAGAAGTCTCACTTGCTGATCATCTGTGGAGGTTCTGATGATCAGTGTAACAGTGCCGGCCTTGGTCAAGCTGTATTTGAACGTCACATTATCCGCCTGAGCGAACAGTTGCTGCGAAAGAACGGACGTGAAGATAAAGATTGCTGGCAGTGCTTTTATAAATCTCATTGGATTCTCCTTTGGTTGTTGGGAAAATGTGAATGGTTTGTTATATTTACTACAGCAAACAGAAGGCCTAAGAATCCAGGAAGGATTCAATCGCAAGCCTCGATGTTTGCGTTTTCGGGCGGCATGGTGTGTCAGCACCGTGCCGCCACTTATTTGATTTTCATTTGGCTATCCTTCCTTCAACCTGCCGTGAAGAATGTACGATGTTCCCCCATTATGGAAACCGATGAAAATCTCGTTCCCATCAGACCAACCTTCACCATAAAGTGCATAGCCCGAGTATTGATTTAAGAGAGGAATGTCCACTCTTATCCATTCTTTTCCATTGAAGTGCCATAATTCGTGTTTGAAGTAAATCCACATGTTATTTTCAGAAACCAAACAAGATCCGCCAAAGTTATCGAATGCTAATCTTTCTATCCATGAGTTGCCAATGCGTTCCCATAATCCTCGATTAGTTGTGAATAAATGGTTGCCAATACTGAGAACTCCACTACCCAAACCGTTTCCATCTTCGTACGACCCTGCAATAAATTTTTCTTCGATGAGGGACCATTGTCCTAAGAAGTCTTTCCTGTAAAGTTTCGTAATCCTGCCCAACAAAAGAGTATCGCCCTGCAAACTATCTTTGAAGACATTCACATAAACTTCGCCATTATCGAGTGCAGCTATTACAGGGGCTGTAGTAAATCGATGGCCGATGATTACAGTATCAACACTCAAGAACCCTCCAGCATATTTCACGACCTGTCCTGTGGTACTCACCGCCCACAGCTTGTCGTTGTTCTGCTTCACGCCATACCCCAATGCTCCGCGGGGTGCACTTCCACCAACCCACGGCAATACACTCCACTGCTGTCCGTTCCACTTTAGAACATTGTCTGTACCTGTGGTATCATAACCGTGAATGCCGAAGAGGAAAACGTTGGCAGAATCAAATCCAGTTACAGCATAAACATCGTTAAGATAACTACCGCCTGCGTCAATACCATTGTAGGGCCAATTGGTAACCACGCGCCATCGGGAGCCGTTGTAATGCCAAAGTTCTCCAAGTATATCATCGCTTGTCCCAACTGCCCAGACGTCGTGTGCGGAGCTTCCCCAAATGCTCTGGATATTAATCTGGCCAGGTGGCAATGGAGGTCCATCGTAAACGAGCGTATCGATGGACCATGTCCAGCACGCCTCACTGGTGGGACAATTGCCATCGGCTGGTTCTGTGGGCTTCGGACAGGAAATGTTTCCAATGATCAAAACGACCACCAAACCTATGTTCAAGAGAAAGGTAATATTTTTCAAGTGCTACTCTCTTTCCTTTCTGCCATGGAGAATGAATGAAATATACAAGGTGTTGAGTGGAATAAAAATTTCCTTCCCATCAGACCAACCTTCACCATAAAGTGCATAGCCCGAGTATTGATTTAAGAGAGGAATGTCCACTCTTATCCATTCTTTTCCATTGAAGTGCCATAATTCGTGTTTGAAGTAAATCCACATGTCGTTCTCAGTGACAAGGCATTCCCCGCCGAGAGCATCAATCTGCAACCGCTTGATCCAAGTGGTCCCCGTTTTTTCCCACAAACCTCTGTTCGCTGTGAAGAGTCGATTATCGATACTTACGATGCTTCTACCCAATCCGTTTCCATCCTCATAAGCACCAGCTACGAATTTTCTTTCAATGAGAGACCATTGAGCAGTGATATCTCGCATGTATAGATTGCTTACCGACCCCATCAGCGTATCGCCATTGAGGCTGTCCTTATAGGCATTCACATAGACTATGCCGTTATCTAAGGCTGCAATTTGATAAATGCCCAAGCGGTAATCGGTGAACTGCGGCTCAGCGCTGAGAAGTCCATTCTCATATTTTATTACCCGCCCTCTCGCACTAACCGCCCACAGCTTGTTGTTACCTTGTTTCACCCCCCAGCCTAAGCCTCCACGGAGAACTTGTCCTCCCTCCCACGGCACACTGCTCCAACTCCTCCGGTTCCACTTCAGGACTATCGGATAACCAATCGTGTCATAACCGTGCACACCGAAGAGAAAGATGTTGGCAGAATCGAAGCCTGTCACAGCATATACATCATTACCATATGTTCCGCCGCTGTCAAAGCCTACATAAGGCCAGTTGTGTACGGGATGCCATGCCCGTCCGTCGTAATGCCATAATTCCCCTGGTGCGATGTCGCTCGTGGCTGTCGCCCACACATCGTGGGCAGATGATCCCCAAATGCACTGCACGGACACTTGGTCGGGTGGCCGGCCGGGCAGATCATACACAAGTGTGTCTAGTGTCCAATCATAGACCATGGGAATGTCAGGTTTGATCGGGTCTCTCTTGCATGAAATTTGCAAGAAGATGAATAACAGACAGCTATGGAGGAAGGCGGTCCTCAATAAATTATTCATTGCTTGACGCAAGAAGTAAATGAATGAACATGTGAAGTAAGAGTTTTCATTTCCAATGATTACCGGTATCCGCACAAACGCCACTGCACGATTCCCGACTTGACCGACAGCGACAACCAAATTCCCTCGTGTCTCAACGCTAAACAGTGATCCATTTATGTATGTTTGTGGTTGATACCTTTTCCACGAAGAACCAATATAATGCAGCACGACACCGTACGCGCCAACAACGACAACATCATTACTCGCGCTTCCTCGAAGAGCATTGGTGTTGCCATTATTACTTCAAGACGTGAACGGGAGATAACGAATTTTATGGTCGGCAACTAAATTAAGTTAACTACTAATAATATACTCATGAAAAGTAAAAAGTCAAGGTGGTAAATACCGAACCATGATTAACTTCTTGTGAGAAAAGGAGTTGGAGGAATCTTGGTGAAAAATAGAACAAAATCATCATCATCCAAGTTGGAGTTATTTTACTCACGACTACGTTTTACCCGTTTCGCTCAACTTGCCCGCCGTAGTACACGAAGGCGGGCTTGCCCACCTCAGGTGTGGGTGCTGGCTCATGTTGAGAAATCACATCGGTCACACCCGCATCCTCAACCGAGAGGAATACCGATTGGACGCAGGGTTGCGGCGGTGTCTCCTTGCAGGCGAAGCCACAAATGAGAAATCCAAAGCAAACAACCGGGGTAAGAATTCGCATGTTGACAACTCTCGACGAGTCGAGTCGTCGACAACTCGTTGAGAAGAGTAATTATATCGTTGTGACAGTGTAGAAAGATTTTAGTTTAGAACGTGTGAATTAAAAGTTCTCAATTCCAATGATTACCGATACCCTCGCAGCACCACCGCACGATTACCAACTTGACCGACAGCGACGACAAAATTTTCCTTTGCCGAAACCGCGTCAAATTCCCCATTTGAAAGATTTACCTCAGAATAGGATCTCCAGGAAACACCGTTGAAATGTGCACAAAATCCAAAATCGCCAACGACAATCACATTGTTTGCTCCTATTCCACGAATGCTCTGAGAGAAATAGCTTGGGATTTGGACTACTTCATCCCACGTACCGTTTCGTCCAACAAACACTCCGGAGCCTGCAATGAAGAGTTTGGATTTGCTTGAAAACCAAATTGAATGAATTCTCCGCTGTGGAGACCAACTAAGAGTATCTACTCTCCCAGACGATGAGATGCTTAAGATTTTCTTCTCACCAGCGGTGAACGTATTAGATGCAGCAGCGAGAATCCTGATCTGACCAGTTGAAAGTGTATCGCCGAAGATATCATTGATGTCCACATTCGTCCCGCTTTCGAACTTCCGCCAGGCGCTGCCGTCAAAGTGAGCGATTCCACCCCCCGAAGTGACCACATAGAGGTCTGAACTACTGGTTCCCCAAAGTTTTTGGGGGTATTGCCCGGGGTCGAGCAGTGGGTTTGGATTACCGGGGAAGTTATTGATCCAGAAAGAGCGAGTGACTCTCGTACCATCAAACTGGTGCACACCACCGCTGGCAATCCAGATATCGTTTGCAGAAAATGCAAAGATGCCTCGCGGTATCAACCAGCTCGTGTAGCCTTGTGGAGCTTGAGAAGGAAGCTTCATCAACTCCCATCGATGACCATTCCAATGCGCCGCACCATAGGGAAACGGATCAAGGCTTCCTGTGGAGTCCTTGAGGTACATCTCACCAACTGCCCATGCACACGAGTCGCTTAAGATAACCACATCATTCAAAATGCTTGAATTGCCAACGCCGAGCGTATCCATCTGCCAGGTAAAGTTGTGGCTCGTGGTATCAAGTGTCGTCACCACAAGTGGCGCATCGGTAGGAACGAAGGTGCCATTGAATAGCTGAGTGAGTTGATACGTGTACGTCTGCTTAGGAAGGAGCCCTTCATCCACGACAACCGTATCGATCGGTGCGGTAGCGGTGAAGATAGTGTGACCGTCTCGGGAGACTCTCAGGGGAGTGCTTGAGCGAAGTATCGGTGTAACGTTTATGTGGAGGACAACATCAATCGCACCCACGTCTTCTGCCGTGAGATGGGAAAATGGGATGGACGGTCCCGTTGGACTCTTCGTGCAAGCGAAGCCACAGATGAGAATTGCACAGCAAACAACGACGGTGAGAATTCGCATGTGAAATGATCTTATCGTTGTGATAGTGTAGAAAGATTTTAGTTTAGAACGTGTGAATTAAAAGTTCTCAATTCCAATGATTACCGGTACCCTCGCAGCACCACCGCACGATTACCAACTTGACCGACAGCGACGACAAAACTCCCTTGCGCTTCAACTCGAAACAACGATCCGTCGATGTACGTCTCAGCTTGATAGTTTTTCCAGGAAGAACCATTGTAATGCAGCGCGACACCATACGCTCCTACGACCATGATGTCGTTGCTGGCCGTTCCTCGGATGGCATTGGTGTAGTACGTTGTTAGCCCAGAATGAAACCCACGCCATGGTGTTGTTGCATTCAAGGACGATTTAAAGAACATGCCATCGCCGACGATATAATTTCTATAGAGAGACGATGACCAGAGCCCGTCTAAGCTCCAGGGAAGCCCATTGTCGGGAAGGAGTGCAACATTTTCACCGTCGATCTCCAAAACCTTCGGCCCTTGGCCAGTATAGATATTGGAGGCAACGGCAAGGATCCTATACTTGCCGGATCGAGAATCTTTTGTTCCATAGATATCTTGGATGTCGTACGTTGTTCCGCTTTCAAGTTTCTGCCAGACGTTACCGTCGAAGTGGGCTGTTGCTCCCTGCGATCCCACCGCATACAAGTCTCTACTGGATGTTCCCCATAGCTTTTCAACCCCTTGCCCAGGCGCAAGTAGGGGATTGGGATTTCCCTGAAAAGAATCAATCCAATATGGTGTAACGAATTCTCCTGTACCACTCCACTTGAAAACGCCTGCATCTGCAAACCATATTTCGTGAGGTGTAAAAGCAAAAATACCATATGGCCGCAAGATAGAATTGTAACCATTAGGATTAGGAGCAAGCAAGCGCTGGAGCCGCCACGATCGTCCATTCCAAATTGCTACTCCATAAGGAGCTTCCCAGTAACCTAAACTATCAATGATGTTTATATCTCCACAAGCAACAATGAGCGTGTCATTGATAATCGCCACATCATACAGCGCACTGGCATTGCCGTCACCGAGCGTATCCATCTGCCAGGTAAAGTTGTGGCTCGTGGTATCAAGTGTCGTCACCACAAGTGGCGCATCGGCAGGAACGAAGTTGCCATTGAATTCTTGCATCAGTTGATACGTGTATGTTTGTTTAGGAAGGAGCCCTCCATCCACCACAACGGTATCAATCGGTGCGGTAGCGGTGAAGATAGTT
>JACOSX010000021.1 GCA_016178625.1 Ignavibacteria bacterium | reverse complement strand
GCAGCTGAGGAATATCCGGGCGCTCTTGTGTCCCAATGATGAATTAACAAAATTCATATCGTACCAACTGGCAGCGTAGCCTCTGAAACGTTTTACACAGAAAAAAGGACTTGACCCAGGGGTTACCGAAGCCTTGTACGTCTTCCACCCTGTGTACCAAGGTGTGATATCGTAGTCCGAAACGTGTTGATCTACGGGGTGATATATGTATAAGAAAGATTGAGAAATCCAATTCCAAGTCAGGCCGTACGGATCGACCGCATTGACAGGGTTACCATTTGTATATTCATATAAATTCAGCCCATCGACAAATTCTAAGGGGTCCCTATGAAGAAATCTCCCATGCTGCGGGTCGTAATGCCGCGCACGATAGTAATATAATCTGGTTTCTGGATCGTACTCCCTCCCGGTATAGAGGAAGTGGTTCCCAATAGAAGAGTTTGTTCGGGGGATGAAGGAGCTATCGAAGAATGAAACTCTCCCGTAAGCATCATACTCGTACCTCTCAGCAACTCTTCCGATACTATTCGTAACAGCGATAACCGAGCCGAGTGCATTGTGGTGGCAGTAATATGTCGAGCCCGCAATCGTCATTGAGAGCATCTCATCGACACCATTGGCAAACGCGTACGTCGCAACCACCACATCGAGATTATTCCTCTCTTCAATCACTCTTGGGCCGGCGTAGTAGTAGTTGATGGTACTTCCTCCAACAACTTTACGTATCCTTCTTCCGAGCGGGTCGTACGTGTACGTCGCGGTGGTTCCACCTGCTACCGTAACGAGACGGTTTTCGTAGTCGTATGTATACGTATTGATGCCGTCCGAGAGAAGATTGCCGTTTGCATCATACGTTGGGTTGGTGGTTCCACCATCCTGAATCTGCGTGTACTCGTTCATCGAGTTGTGCGTGTATGTTGTTGTCACCGCGTCTTTTATAATCGTCGTCCGATTCCCCAGACCCTCGTAATTGTACTGTGTTTGGGTCGCCGGCGACGGAATGTCGTCACCCGTCAACGTTCCTTCCTTGTATCGAGTTACGCGATTGAAATTGTCATACACATACTTCTCGGAGTTCGTGGTTCGGTGTGGTTTCTCTTGATAGAGGCTGTTCCCAAAGTTGTCATACGCGTAGTTAAACCGAGCGAGCTGCGTCGCTCCCCTTAGATGGCTGATGCTTGTGAGCCAGTTATTGGTGTTAAAGCTGGTTGAGGCAGAAGTGCCATTCTGGTACGTCTTCCCGGTGACACGATTACTGGCATCGTAAGAATACGACGCAACCGTCGTGGAGCCTTCCTTGAGGGAACTCAGCAGATCTCTTACGCTCATATATTCCTCGATTGCACGATTCCCCGGATAGATGATTGTTCTCTTTCTGCCGGCGATGTCGTAGCTGTAGCTTGTGGTTTTGCCGTTAAGATTCTCAGAGACAACCCGATCGGCATTGTCGTACGTGTAGGAAATGCTTGACCCCAGATTATACGCCGCAGTCAGCCTGCCATTGGCGTCGTACATGAAGTGGTCGCTGCCGCTACTGGGGTACATCCGCTCGATCAACCGGTTTAGGTTATCGTACGTGTATGAAGTGACGTTCCCATTGTTGTCTCGACGGGTAAGGGTATTCCCAACCCCATCGTGTGTAAACTCTCTTGTCGTAGCGTCGGCGTACGTCTCTCTCGTAAGCCGGTTGAGTGCATCGTATGTGTAGGTTGTCGCGTTCCCGTTGGCGTCGGTGATCGATGTTCTGTTGCCCGCAGCATTATACGCATTTGTCGTAGTGTTGCCCAGCGGGTCGGTCATCGTGATTCGCCGGTTAAGTGCGTCGTACGTGTAGTTGGTAGTGTGCACATTCCCGTCCGTCTCGCTCACAAGGTTAGAGTTGGCATCGTAGCTGTATTGGGCGGATTGCCCGGCGGGTAGCGTCTTCGTGATCGGTCTATTCAGTCCGTCAAAGGTATAAGAGATTGTGTTCCCATTTCCATCACCCTCAGTGAGTCGGTTTCCGTTTCCATCGTAGGTATAGCTGGACACGGATCCCACCAAGTCAGAAACGTTTGTGAGTCGATTGAGAGCATCATAGGTATTGGTGATGACGTTGCCGTTCGGCTGGGTCGTCGTCAGGACGTTTCCTTCAGGATCGTATGTGTAGCTCGTTGCTTCACCCATCGAATTCGTCTCACTGACAGGTCTGTTCAGTGCATCGTAAGTATAGGAGGTCGTATGTCCGAGTGGATCGGTCGTAGACGTGCGATTGCCTACAGCGTCGTATGTGTGCTTCGTGCTGTCATTCATCGCATTGACAACCTTGATGAGGAGATCTCGCCCATCGTAAAAGCTGTTGGTCGCGCGACCGTTCTCGTCCGTCTGGCTCGTGAGGTTTCCGTTATTGTCGTACCCGCTGATGGAGATACCGCCAAGCGGATTGATCTGCTGAACTCGTCTATTGCATGCATCATATGCAAATGTTGATGTGTTCCCGCGGGGATCGGTTTGCGAGATCACGTTGCCGTTTGCATCGTAGGTGTACGCGGTCGTGTTGGCGATGAAATCTTGCACGCTGACCAGCCGGTTCAACGCGTCGTAGGTGTAGGCGGTCGGGAAGCCGCGCTTATCGGTGAACGATGTCTTGTTGCCGTTGGCGTCGTAGGCAAAGGTGGTAATACTGCCAAGGGGATCCCGCGAGGTAATTAATAAGTTACGAGAGTTGTACGTGTTAATCGTGATGTTTCCATTCGGCTTGATTGTCTGGGTGAGGTTTCCTCCTTCGTCATACGAATATGATGTCATGTTGCCGATGAAATCTTGAGTGCTGATCGGTCGGCTCAATGCGTCGTAGGTGTAGGTGGTGGGGAAGCCGCGTTTATTTATTATTGAGATCTGATTTCCATTTGCATCGTAGGTGTATGTTGTGATAGCTCCAAGGGGATCCCGCTCCTGCACCAACCGGTTCAAGGCGTCGTAGGTATATGCGGTGATGTTGCCGTTTGCCTCAATGCGTTGCGTTCGATTCCCGACATTGTCGTAACTGTAGTTCTCTGTTGCACCGCCGGGATATGTCACTGAAGTCAGGTAACCGTGCGCATCGTAAGTATAGGTCGTGGGGTGACCATTACCATTGGTAAAGCTTGTGCGATTGCCGAATGCGTCGTAGGTATACGATAATGTAATACCACAAGGACTACTCACCTGCGTGAGATTACCTTTAGAATCGTATGCGTAGGTAGTTGTGTTTCCCCTTTTGTCCGTTACACTGGTAACATTGTTGAATGTTGCCTCGTACGTCCAGGTGATCGTATGAGCAAGTGGATCTGTTTCGGTGAGACGGTTGCCACGTGCATCGTAAGTGTATGTCGTGACATTACCATTGGCATCGGTGATCTGCGTGATATTATTATCGGCATCATAGACGTACTGCTTGTCATATCCACAGCAATTACCAGTCATACGGATGACCCTTCCCTGAGCATCGTACGAGTAGGCAGTAGAACGCGTCCCTCCTTCGAACTGCTCAGTGAGCGTTGTCTTCTTGTTCACAGTATCATATACGACGCTTTGATTCGTTAGAGAGGAGCCAACATTACTTACAGCGCCAACGATCGTGTAATTGACTGTGAAGATTGTAGATCGTCTGTCGGTCAGGCGGACCAGATTGCTCCGTGCATCGTATTGGTACTGGTACGTCATGCCTGCCTGATCAGTGACCTGTGCAAGGTTTCCAAATACATCGTACTGAAAGGAGATCATTCTCGGCGGAGCAGCGATGGAATCCTTAACTTGCATGAGGTGACCAGAGGTCCAGACGAGAGACAAGCTCCGACCAGACGGATCAGTTACTGCCGTGGGAAAACCACCAGTGTAGGTCAGTGTGATCGTGTTTCCGTTTCCATCCTTAATTTGGGTGAGCCTCTTGTGCGAAGAGTCGTCAAAGGTGAACTCGTTGCCACGCGTCGAGCGGAGCTTAAACTTCCCTGACTGGTACTCGGAAAGAGAATCAAAGACGCCGACTGGCCGAGTGTATCCAGTGCCGTTAAATGTGTACAAATCTTTGCGCCCGTCCTCTCGTCGTATGAGGATATCTGATCCGCTCCGTTCATAGAGTATGTTGTATGAATGTGTCCAGCCCCGACCGTAACCGAAGTCCTTCGCTGTCTCCCCGCTATTGTAAGAAAAAGTCATATCGAGTGACAGCCCTCGTCCTGGAATGACGAGATCGGTTCTCTGGTGAAAGAGATTCCCCGTTAAGCTGTTTACCCTCATTCCACCTGAACATGGTATATTTGGCTTCGTAAGGTTTTGGGAGAGACCGGTCTGAAGAGAAATATTCAGTAGGAAAAAAACCGAGCACAGAAAAGATATCTTCCTCATAATTAATCAGTTCCTTTCTTGACGATTAATTACCTCAAGATATCGTGGCAGAACAGGGAAGAGAGAATCAAAGAATAGATGGTTCCTTGTTGCCAGATGGTTGATCTTCGATGCCGACCGAGAAGCGGAAGAAAGTAATACAACACACCACAAGCCCCTTGTACAATAATAAGAGATTGTGGAACAAACGTCAAATTGAAAACGACTAAGAAAGATTATTTTCGATTTGTTCATAGCTAAATGGCCTTAGTAAATTCAAAAAACTCTTGACTAATTTGAGATTGCAAATGTCAAAGACTGTGCCATTCTAGAACCCCGTAGGACATCCGGAAAGTAGATGTTGATAACGTACTTGCCCGGTTTTAACCGATCTGTTGGTCGGAGATGGATAGAAATAAAAATCCTCCGAGGCTCACTCGCCGAAGCCCCGGAGGCGTATTGCTACTGAAACTGGATTCAGAATTTGGCAGCTTGTGATGTCCTCTTTGTTATACTTGCCCTCATTCTGAATTCCGAGCTTCAAATCCCCCGTGCATTATCGTAGCAATACCATCTTTCTCACGTTCTGATATGAGGTGTGGGACGCTTCAGTGCTTCTGGCAACAATCTCATAGAAATACACACCGCTTGTCAGGGCTGAAGCATCAAATGGTTCTTCAAAACGACCAGCTTCATACACCTTGTTCTCGACCAATGATCTCACCACCTGCCCGAGAGTGTTGTACACTCTCAACGACACCTTTGAAGGTAACGGGAGATCAAACATGAGCATTGTTGTTGGGTTAAATGGATTCGGATAATTCTGTGCAAGATCAAACTCCCTTGGCAACTGAGATTCATCTTTCAGACTTAGCCGCAGATCCACGGTGGATTGTATGCTCTGGAGAACCACTGACCCACTACCTTCGAGTGGTAATTCGCCTCGATCGACCACTAGCGAGGCTTGCACACCTTCGGTGTTTCTGAGGCTCCATCGAATGCTTAGGGGTGCTACCGCATCTGAAATCCGAATCGGAATTGATTTGATTCCGTTCATGTTTGGGCGTTCGACAAAACGACCTGTAGCAAATCTCACATCAAAAGCTCCATGAGGTGGTTGAGGAGGCATCTCCTCGTAGAGTTCGATTTGCGGCACAGGAGAAGAATCGAAGTACAATCGCCGCTGGCGTCCGACAGCGTCCTTCACAATCAATTCGTTCAAACCACCCAAAGAGGTTATACCCGAAGTTGGCTGGGAGAAGATCGTGGCCGAAGCTAAGTGCAAGGTGCCTGGTTGACTAACCTTTATCCAGTAAGCTCTCCCAGCCTCGATGCTCGACGAGATTGTGTAGCCGCTGGCATTGCTGTATCCGAAGAAACTGCTGCGGAGAATGCCTGATGGGCTCGTGGTAATTGTCGAGGTTGATACGGTTCCGCTGAGAGAACCGATCATGTTCCATCCCGTACTGACATCAAATGTATCAGAAGCGATCGGTTGGCCACCAATACCTACCGATTGCGCTAAGGCAAACTTCACCCAGTAGCCTGTGCCATTTGCCAACAGCGTCTGCGGCATATACGAGCCGTTGTAGCTAAATGCAGCCGAGTTCGCCGTTGGGAACACCGCGCTCTTATTGTAGTCGGCGACAATAAGCGGAACAGATACCATGTTCCAATTTTGTTCGACTGCAACCGAGAGCGCTGTGATTCCGACTCCTACCGAGAGCGGGACCACTACTGGCCGCCATGAATTCGTCCCGGCAGTGTTGGCGATCAACAGCGAGCTTCTCGCGCCATCGCTGAGCAAATGTCTCATTGACGCAAGGGTAAAAATCCCGGAGTCGATACCTGTAAGCTGAAACTTGGCAACCGGTGTCCTTCCGGTCCATCCACTTCCACTCGCAACAGACAGTGCAAAACCCAAGAAGAGTTCTGCCGAGTCGCCGAGTGCAGTATAGGAGGAATCATAAAGAGCGCGCGTCGTCCATGAGTCGAACGGAGAAAGAACTCCGTAGCTCGCATCCGTGGGCATGCCTGCAGGGCCTCCGGTATTGCCAATCCATTTGCCGGCACCCGATGTGCCCACACGCAGCTTTCCTTCTGAGGGGCTGCTGTAAGAAATCGGGGTGGTGAAGGAACCGACGTCATACGTCGCGCCGCTCGCTACCTTGAGCCACACGTAAAGATCAGTCGAGCTCCCTTGGGAGAGCGTGAGGGTTGTAAGTTTCGGCTCTCCCGTCGTTGAATTAGTGCTGAACCAGAGGCTATCGCTTGTCCTTACTGGCTGTGCAGAAGATACAGCGATCCACGCACTCATCATTGTCCAGAAAATCATCATGCGTTTCATTGCTTACTTCTCCTTTCTCGATGGATTAATCACGCCCAGTTGAACTTCTGACTGGGATGAACTTTGTTGCTTGTACGTCAATCTCGTCCCCCAAAGGTCGAGCATGAATTGATATCCCCACACGACTATACTGTCCAGCTTTCCAGGTCCATTGTAACGGATAGACATCGTCACCCGTTGGTTCGGGTCGTTGTTGACTGTTTGCAGGACGCGGTTACCACCCGAAAAGCCCTCCACGTGGACGCTCCCGGGGCCTGCAAATGCTGTGAGCGTTGTCTGGATGCCATCGACAATTCCTCCCTGTAGATTTTCATCCAGCACGATCACCATGCCGCCGGGAAACACACGCACACCATTATTGTCTTTAAAGTATTGCGGCACTGATGCGTGATCTCCGGAAAGTTGTGCAAACTCTGCTTGATCCACAACGCGTGTCGACACATGACCATAGCTTGAATCGTCGAGCGAAGGACCGCCGAAAAGCGTCAGCCCAAAGGTGCATGGCGGTACGTTGCAGAACTGACTGTCAGGAATCTGGGTCAAGGAAACATACGGTGGTATTTCCTGACCCGGCCCTCCATCAGGTCCGAAATAATACTGGAATCCTTCCGGGGCAAGGGAGTAGGAGATCCCTCCTGGGCCCTGCTTCCCTGGAATTGGCGCAGGTCCTCCGGGCCCGCCGATACCAGGTGTTGCTCCGCCTTGCCCCTTCCTCCCATCTCTGACTTTTGCATTCCCACCGGCGCCGCCATCTCCACCAATCGGTATCCCTTGCCACGGTGCACCACCAGGGCCACCTGCACCACCAGTTGCCGTGGCTATTCCTTTCAATCCCGGCGTACACGAATGAAGGAATCGCATGTGGCGCAGAATCTGGTGAAGGACCACATCTGCAGATGGAGTTTTGTCCGATCGCGTGGCGAACCAAACACCGCACGATCCCCTTCGGCCCGCATAAGCTTCGGCGAAACCACCCGGTCCGCCAAAACCGGGGCATCCGGGACAGGTTATTCCAGGTGCGCCAGTGGCGGTCGCGTTGCCCCCGTTCCCCCCGACTGCAGCGCCTGTGAATGTCACTCTATAACCAGCGTCAAAGCACACTGTCTCTCCAAGGTAAACGATTCCACCACCACCCTGACCACCATGACCACCCTTGGCGATTGCGCCACAGCCGATGCATGGAGGTATTATACCAACGCCATTTGCGCTTGCGTTTCCACCGTTGCCACCATTGGCTACGCTGATAGTAATCTCACCGCAGAAGGCGATCCGACCATTGGGTGCTAGCAAACCAAGAGAACCAGCATTACCTCCTCGACCCCCTTTTGCATAACCCGGACATCCGCCGTTTGGACCGTGGTTCCCTCCGTTGCTTCCGTTACCAAGAGTTACAGACGTGGTGCAGACGACGATTGTGCCATACAGTGTCGCAAAAACATTCGAGGCGCCATCTCTACCTCTCAGTGAAACTGGATGAAATCCTACTGCAGGAGCTCCAGGTGGAAGCGCCCCGGTGATAACGATTGTGGTGTTGTAGCTTCCAAAGGTGAATGGTCCCACATGTGCCCAATCAAAGTTTCCAAATGCAACGTAGCCTGCCCCTAAGAAGGCTCCGGGTGGAGGCACCCAGCCCGGTGCGCAGAATGAACACTCGCCGCACGTTCCGGGGTGATCTTCTTGTTCTCGATCCTTCGAGAAGTCACCGTGCTGCCGCCGGTCCGGTCGAACTATGGATGCGATCATAGGGAAGTTATTCTCAGGAGGGCTTGGATACTCAATTGTAGTCTCGCCCCCCTCTATTGTCACGTAGACGTTCAAGTGTGAACTATAAATCGTTCCGCCACTATCGGCAATCAGAAAGACAGAGTGTTCACCAGCGTCCTCGAACGCATGTTGCACGGAAGCCGATGTTGATGTGTCACCGTCGCCAAAGTCCCATAGGAGTGAGTAACCTGCCGGAGCCTGAGAGTTGAACTGAAAAAGTGCACCAGGCTGCTTTACCAACGAATCCTTCTGGAATGGTGTCACATACGCTTGAATCACCTTGCTCGGAACGTTCAGCGATAACGATGCCTGTGAGTTATTCACACCGTCGGACACCTTAAGAATAGCCTGATAGATTCCATCGACATACGCGTGCACGACCGGAGAAACCGGGTTCACGCTGCTGTCGCCGTCACCGAAATAGAGAATCGTTTGGGGCTGGACTTCACCCGAAGCGTCATAGACCCAGCTGAGCGAAACAGTGTTCGTCCCCGTATAGGTACTTTTCAGATTGCAGACGGGTGGAACCTCTCCGCTATCCACGCCGCTGGCAACGTAAGTGACGGTATCCTGAGCGGTCGTCGGGCTATACCAAGGATCGCCAATAAAGAGCGGCCCGGAAGTAGCGATCTGGCCCTGGGGTTGCATCGAGTTTCCTCCGAACATCATCGTTCCCACCGACTGAATGACAACCCTACCCGCGGACGCAGCAAGAGCCATCGTTCCCGAACTCGTGCAGCTATCGATCAGCTTGCCGAGGATCTTGAGGGGCGCAACCTGTGAAAGATGATTGATGATGATCGGAATGCAGTTCCCTTTCAGTGTTCCACCGACATCGATGGTAAATGAATGCAAGATGTTGAGCGTTACTGAATCTTGATACTGGACTGTCACTCCCGGTGGAATGATGAAATCGTAGAACCAATATGTTCCCGTCGGCAGCGTTGTATCGGACGTCGGCATGAACGAGGTATAACACAGCGGCGCCGGTCCGCCGTAAAAAAGATAATTCGTGAGGTATTCAACGTCCCCCGTGTCAACGGTGGCAGAGACATTGAAATCCGCCTTACTCAAATCCACCGGTGGTGGTCCCCCGAATTTCAAATTGTTTACGAGGTAATTGAGATCTGCGACGTCCACTTTACCATCATTGTTCACATCGCCACACAAATAATCTAATTGGGCGATAGCGCTGCTGATCGTAAGAAGTGATATCGCAACGATTGCCAAAAAAACTGTTGAGAACTTCATAGTACTCCTCCTTTGGTAAAAGTATAGATGGTTTTACGGTATGGCAAGGCAAGGAATGTGCCGCAAAAAACATCGTGGTGTGAGAAAATTTGAATGGCTTTTTTTCACTCTTGTCCGTTTCCAGCCACCGCGCCGGTCAGATTCGGGCGTATAAAAATAAAAACCTCCGGGGCATGCTCGTCTACACCCGGAGGTTATCCGTGGATGGTTTTGGAATTTGGATATTGGGAATCCACTAAATCATTTAAATCTTTTAAGCCCAATCAGATCTACCAAACTCCTCGTCCATCCACATGATGTTATGGTCTCTAATCCACATCACTTAACAATATCATGCTTTTTTCCCTATGAGCCTGTTGCATGATGGCTCCCTTTACGACAATGAGTGTGCCGAAGGCAAGCCGTCGTATGATGAAAGAAAATCGAGAGCGCTCATGGGTAGCTTGATTACCTCTGGCGAGCTTGCCCGTTTTCAGTCAACAAGTCGGTCAAATCCGGACGGACAAAAATAAAAAACCTCCGGAGCCAGCTCGCGGAACTCCGGAGGTTTCCTGCGATGGTTAACGTCACTGGAGAATGAGTTTCCGCTCCAAGCAGGGTGTATATGTCCTCCTGAAACTCCAGTAACGCATCTCTCTAATCCCCATCGCTTAACTCCGGTGTTTTACCATAGAGTCACCTCCTCTGGTAAAAGTTGAACAAGCCCGCCTCTGACGGGCAAGCTCAACCATTACAAGTCTTATGCCGTGATAATGGGTAGAATACCTACGGTCTTCGATACCTGGGGAAGCAAGGCTGTCCAGTTTCGGGCAGGGGCCTGGTCGATGATGGGAGGAGGCTGTTTGTTAGAGGCAGTACTTCTCTTTTCGTCTATCTAAAGCTTTGCGGTCGACGCCGAGAAGTCGCGCGGCTTCGCTCACATTGCCGTTCGATTCTCGCAAGGCTATATGAACGACATTCTTTTCTATCTCGTCGAGCAGATCGTTCTTGCCGTTGTTTGATTGGATAAGAGACTTTAACATCGAAGAAAGGTCAGAGGTCGATGCAGCGGAGTCTATACTGGCGATATTGAGCGCCTGGAGATGCGCAGCCGTGATTTCCTCAGAGGGAATAAGAAGGGCGAGCCGTTCGATGATATTCTTCAGCTCGCGCACGTTTCCCTTCCATTCGAAACTCTGCAATCTTTCCAGGGCAGGATGAGAAAGTTTTTTCTTGTTGTGCGAAAACTCATCGAGGAAATATTGAGCGAGGATAGGGATATCGTCTTTCCGTTCTCTCAAGGGAGGAAGGGAGATGGGCATGACGTTTAACCGATAGTAAAGGTCTTCACGGAATTTCCCGTCGCGAGTAAGCTTCAGGAGATCTCTGTTGGTTGCAGCGATGACTCGCACATCGATGGATCGTTCTACAGAAGAGCCAAGCCGGAAGAATCTCCGCTCTTCGAGAAGTCTCAGGAGCTTCGGTTGAAGCTCAAGCGGCATTTCGGCGATTTCTTCGAGGAAGATCGTTCCCTTATCTGCCAACTCGAACTTGCCGATCATAGTCCCCGATGCACCGGTGAATGCCCCCCGCTCATGTCCGAACAGTTCGGATTCAATGAGATTCGCGGGGATGGCAGCGCAATTAAGGGGAATGAATGGCTTGTCGTTTCGGTCACTCTGAAAGTGAATCGCACGAGCGACCAATTCTTTGCCGGTTCCAGTCTCCCCATACACCAGAACAGTTGCGGAGGATTTTGCGATGACTGGTAGTGTATCCAGAATGTCCTTCATCTTCTTGCTCGTGCCGACAACGCCATTGACCTTATAATGTTGTTCCAATGTGCGTTTGAGCCGCTCGTTTTCCTCGAAGAGCTTTTCATGCAATTTTGCGTGATGAATAAACTGTCCCGATTGTTGTGCGATGATCGTCGCTACTCGCATTGAGTCTTCTCCGAACGCATAGCCTTCAGCTTCATTGATGAGATTGATAATGCCGATTACTTCTCCCGATATCTGAAGTGGAACTGCGAGGACCGAGCCGTGTCTGCGATAGCGATCCGGCGGATTTTTTAAACCAAGGCCATCAATGAGGTTATCCGCACGAAAGGGTTTCTGATGCTCCAGGATCCAGCCTGCAACCAACATATTGACGGTATGCTCGATGCGCTCGCGGCTCGTCCCGGCTTCATGGACAAGTGTCTTTACAGTCTCCTTGGTCGATGGATCCATCAGAACGATCGATGCTTGGTGCGCGTGGCAGAGCGTAAGGCTCGCATCGATAATGGCGCTGAGGATTTCATCGATCTCGAGAGTTGAACAAAGTGTTTGCGCCAGCCGATTAAGACCCTCGAGCTCATCGATCCGTTGTTGGAGGGATGAAAGATCAGTCATGGTGTCTGAGGAAGTAAGCGTTTACGGCCATTGAGGACATCGCGGTTGACCCTGACATTCGAAAGATATGATGTTCGCAGTGTCTCATCCGGGATCTTGTTCGCACGCGATATAATTTCACTGTATGATTGTTCAAGATACGTTCTAGCGACATTGAGATTGCCAAGGGAGGTATGGATTTGTGCCATATTCCAATACACGGTGATCGGTTCGTCGAGGTGGGAATAATGTCGGAGCAACGTATCAAGATTGTTGATCGTAGATTGTGCTTCGAGGATCTTTCCGGACTGAACCGTGGCGAGCAGGAGCCAGCTTGAGCTCGCGACCGCACTAATCGTATCTTCGATACCCAGAAACATTCTTTCCGATTCAGCAAAGCTTTCCATTGCCTTTGGAAGATCGTTCAGCAATACGTAACAGGTTCCTAAAGATTGTACGCGATAGGCTTCGCTTCCTTGATCGCCGATCTCCTTAGCAATACCGACGCTTTTTGCATGATACTCGCGCGCTCGGTCATGTTGATCCTGTTCGTTGAGTGTAAGACCGATGTTGCTCCAGATGACCCCCAGGGTTTTGCGATCATCGAGTTCAACGCAAATCTGTTCGGCGCGCGAGAACTCCTCTAGGGCAGTCTTATAGTTACCAAGGTTTCTGTGAATAAGGCCAATGTTGCTGAGGCCTCTGCTTTCGCCTCGGCGATCGCCAAGGGTTTTTTGTATTTCGAGGCTCCGCTCATACATCCTCAACGCGTTCATATAATCGCCCTGCCCTTCGTAGACATTCGCGATATCATTGAGGGTATTTCCTTCTAAGGGACGATCATGAATTTGTTCGGCAATCGTCAGAGCGAGATTGAAGTTATCAAGCGCGTGAGGAAAATCGTATTGTCCCCAATAGACCACCCCGAGTTGTTTCAGTGTTCTGGCCTGACCGGATCGGTCTCCGAGTTCTTGCCAGATCCTCAAGCTCCCGGAATAATACTCAAGAGCTTTTTGATAATTGCTCTGATCCCAATGAATCAGACCGATGTTGTACAAAAATTTGCCTTCTCCAGTTCTGTCTCCGATCTCCCGAGCGATCGATAACCCAAGGTTGTAATATTCTAACGCGTGCTGATAGTCTCCTCTATTCGCGTTGATCTCTCCCATTCCGCGATAACATGCTGCTTGGACTGCACGCTCGGAGCGTGATTTTGCGAGTGCAAGTGTCTCTTCATGGATGTTCGTTGCCGCATCCGCATTCCCCTCGTACACGAAGCATTCTCCCAACCCGATGCGCGCAGACAATAAACCTGCATCAAGATCGATGGCTTTCTGAAACAACTCCTTCGCACCTTTCACGTCCTCTTTCGATTTCTTATTATCGAATTTATATCGTGCCTTGAGGTAGTATTCATATGCCTCAGGGTTTGTTCCGCTCATCGACGAGATTTCTTTGCGCGTCTGACTGGTAGGCGTTACCTCCAGAGCCTTGAGGATGGAGAGCGCCATTGCTCCCTCCAGCGTCGGGAGCTCAGAGCTTTTCATAAGATAGTGTTCAGCCCATACCGTAAGTTTTGTCTTGACATCGACAAGCTGCACCGAGATCGTGAAATTCAAATCCTGTCGAAGGATACTACCTTCCAAAACGTGTCTGACGCCGAGCGTATTCGCGATCTTTTCTAAGCTCTGAGAAGAATCCTTGATCTTGATGACATCGTTCATCGGAGAGACGCGAATCCAGCCTGCCCGTGCGAGGTCGACGATGAGCGCGTGCGTGATACCATAGCTCAACGGCTCGTCCGATTCGGGACCGAGGTTTTTAAGGTAGAGAACGGCTACCGATGGTACCGCTTCGGTTTGAATAATCGGTGGGAGGAACAGATATGTTAACAACACTACGCCAAGTGCGGCGGCAATCCACCAATATCGAGACATCATATTCGTTTTCGCAGGAACTGGCACCGCCTGCGTCCCGGTCTGTTCGCCGCGGAGTGCTTGCACCAGTTCTCCTGCAGTCTGAAACCGTTTGTCAGGATCTTTATCCAAGCACCGCATCACGATTGCTTGAATACGCTCAGGAACATCCGGACGTCGCGATGCGATGGATGTAGGATCTTTCGTAATGATTGAGAAGATCAATGACGGCTGGAGGTGATGTTGAAACGGAAGAACGCCTGTGAGCATTTCAAACAGCACAACACCAAGCGACCAGATGTCTGACCGATTGTCGATTGTTGATCCTTGTAATTGTTCCGGCGACATGTATGCAATCGTGCCGGCGATGACCTCTGTGCGTGTTTTTGTGGTTGCGGTTTTGATCTTGGAGATCCCGAAGTCGGTGATTTTCGGGATGCCGTCATCGCTGAACATGATATTGTCGGATTTGATGTCGCGGTGGACGACGTACTTCGAGTGCGCGTATGATAACCCTTCGGCTATCTGTGCTGCAACGTCGACTGCTTCTTCCACCGGCAACGTGCCGTGCCGGCGAATTTTCTCTTTTAATGTTCCACCAGGGAGAAACTCGAGCACGATAAACTGCTGATCGTCACTGCTTCCGAGTTCATGAATTGTGGCGATGTTCTTATGATTGAGGGAGGAGATGGCACGAGCTTCATTGCGGAAGCGAGTGAATTCGTCCAGTGGCAGTGAACCTTCCGAAAGAAATTTCAATGCAACCGGGCGGTTGAGGCTGACATCGACTGCCTTGAAGATGACACCCATCCCACCTTGTCCGATCTGTTCAAGAATCTGATAATGCGATATGGTTTTACCGGTCAACTCCATTCATCGGTCATGAGGATATGGAAGGTTTTGCACTAAATTTAACAGATGAGCAGTAAAAAGCAAATGAAAGTCGCGGGCAAAAAACGGCTTGGGAACTCTGGCTGGTGTTTGTATGATGATGGAAAGAATGCGGAAAGAAAACCTGTAATCACGGCTCCGACCACAATGCCTGGGATGAAATATTTGACTGGATGTTTCATGGCTCTTATGAAAACTTTCGGAATATAGACAATCAAACGCGCATTATCAATGGAAAAAGAAAAGCCTCTGGCCTTTCGACCAGAGGCTGTGGAATAGGTAACGGTTCTGTAGACTCAGGGGATTGACGCCCTACATGTCGGCTGGGACCCCTTATTTGAGTAAGATCATCTTCTTTGCACTCACAAACTTTTGCCCAGCCACAGCTTCTTCTGCACTTCCTATGCCGTCGGCCTCCATCCGATAGAAGTAAACGCCGCTGGCGAGGTTACGCGCATCGAAGACAACTTCCTGCGATCCGTCATCGAGCAATTCTCGATCAAGCAGTGTTGCCACCTCCTGCCCAAGAATGTTGTAGATCTTCAGCGTCACGTACGATTCCTCCGGCAAGTTGAATTCGATTGTCGTGCTTGGGTTGAACGGGTTCGGGTAATTTTGCTCGAGCCGATACGCGAGCGGAATGTCTGTAGAGTTCTCCAGTGGCACGATCACCGCGGGCTGAACGTTCGGGTTGTAATGGAGGTAATTAACCTCTGAAAGTGAGCGCGCACCTTTCAACTTAAGCTTCTGGGAGAAGCCGAGATTCTCGGTGTCGAGCGGACCTTCAAACGCGCTATTGAGGGTTCTTAGAATCCCATCCAAATTCTGGTATCCGTAGGTCCGTTCGTAGTCCGAGGTGCTTGGTAGGTTTGCGACATAGTCGCGCGCAGTCAACATCGAGTCTGCAATCATGGCAATCTCTTTGATCATGTGGTGATTCAACGGATTGTTCGTACCGTCGTCGTAGGTCAGCTCACCGTATCCTCGAGGAGTCTTATCCATGGAGCTCATAGCGATGTTGAGCTTCAGTCCCACAAGATCTGCCAACAACATGTTGTTATACTTATCGGGTGGCAAGGTCTTCTGCGCTTTCACGAGCGGCCGGCCATTGAGGAACACATCGAAGTGCCGCGGAGTCCCAGTGTGTAGGTTGCCCAGCTTGTCGCTGAGAGTTTTCAAGACATCACCGTATTTTTTGGCATCTAACCAGCCGTAAACCTTTGGGCTATGGATGCGGACGAGGCCTGCAAGAAGTCCGTTTGTCGGATTAAAGCCGCCCTGGGCAAACGTCTCGATGAGCGCGTTGATCCGGTTCGGCATGGGAAGACCCGGATTATTCATAGTAAACGCAGTTGCCGGAACCTCTTGAAGCTTTTGGGTTCCCCACGCGTACTTGATCTTGATTGGTTTGCCTTTGGCTCCGCATCCCTTGAAACGCAGTGGCACCCCTCCATCATCCATATGCTCAAGGTCGAACGTATATATTCCTCTCTTAATATTTGTGACTTTCGGTGTGGGGAATAAGTTTTCGGCGACAAAACCACAGGAGATATCTGTCGAGAATGCCAGTGTCAAACGATGGCGATCTGCATCTACCTGAGGTGTGAGCAGCTCGAAGGCGTACTCCACCTTGTCAGCCTTCTTCCTGATGGGCTTTCCACGTTTCCCTTTTTCGTTATACGAATAGGCGATGCTATCCGGCTTAAAGGTACGATAGGTATACCCTTGCTCACACGCATCACCGATGCCATCGCCGTCGGAGTCACGCTGGTCGGGATTGTAGACCGTCTTGCAGTTGTCGCACACATCCGGGACGCCATCCCGGTCGGTATCGAGAGTATCAGAACATGGACCATGCGGTCCCTGCGTGACGGCGTACCTTACTCCTCCATCTAAGTTCGCCCCGTCGTCTGAGTATTGGAAGACATCGAATCCGTAGGTTCGGTTCTCCGTGAAGTGAATGTCGGGGTTTGCTGTGTACCGCACGCCGATCGCATATTCCTCGCCCACATCAAGCGGCATGCCCTCAATTGAGGCATCTGCTTCAATGATGCTCACAGTTGAGTCGTTGTTTATTCTGATACCCCGTCCTCTCGCACCGGCCGCGAGCCAGCGTGGAAGAAGAACAGGACCGAGATCAATGGCGGCATCCGCGAGGATAGGCGGAAGCTTGGGCTCGGGATGGATCCAGTTCAGGTTGAGATTTATCACTGTGGTCCGCTGCAGGATATTTCGGAGAATGAAATCCACACGGCTGATGAGACCGGGCACGAGATTGACAACGGTGGTATTCTTCCAGATGATCCGGCAGTTGTTCTTCGTGTTGGCATTGACGTCGGTTCCTTCGGCAAACGTCATACCGTACGGTGGGTTAGAAGATGTTTCGATCCGGGCAAGCAAACAAATGTGTCCGGTAGTAGGTGGATTCCACGGAACATCGGCAATCGTCGCGTAACCTTTGGCGAGTGAGATGGCGATCGGAGTTGTGGTAATCTCGGTCCAGTCCGTTGGCCAGGAGAGACCTGTAGAAGCAATAGCATAGTACACTCTCAGGTTTCCCGTTGCCGGCGTGTTCGAGCACCCTCGATTGAACACTCTCACATAGATATGGTTCGTCTGGCCGAACTCCGGATTCTCATGTGGTAGAGGTGTGTAAGGCGGATTGCCAAAGGCATAGTAGGATGCAAAGGCATAGCCAGGATCGGCGGTGGTGCGCACCCACATATCATCGCTTATCCACATCGGTCCGTCGTCAGGGTTTGGCTCAACTCCGACGTCCCTTGGCGTATCACGCATACAGAGGTCGGGTCCCGGATCGGTCTCCACCGGCTTCGTATCTGTTGGCCACGTGTTCTGACACCGACACTGCCACTCCCACCACACGTCATCGATGAACGCGTGCCATAACATGAAAATCACTGCAGAGGGTGAGCGAAAATTCCCCATCGCTCCACCGACGGTGATGTGCACACCACCATGAAAGCCAAATTCTAGAGTTGACCGGAGGTTATCTTGCACGGTATAATCACACAAATCGTTGGGCGATGAATTGCTCCCTCCGGCGACGACAGGCAGCTTGAACTGTGATGGAAGTGAGATGCCGGGACTGGTATTAGCGAGGATTCCACATGGCCCATCTCCATAAGTACAGGTATAGGTGCCGCAATCTGCATCGATTGCAGTAAGCTCGGGTGGAATTGAAGTCGATGGGTCCCATTTCGGCAGCGGCACGAACTTCGCACCTCCGTTTGTCAGAAGGTAGTTTTCCAATCCAGCGATGTAGCCGCGGTGCCATGGGAAAAATGTCGCCGTGCCGTGGATGCCAGCCGTGTTGCAATGCTGTGCGAGAACAGTAGTGGTCAAGTAGACTTGCATCATTGTAGCCAGTTGCGTCCGCTCTGCCGACGAGAAAGAATAGATATCCGGGCGATGACCTGCCGATGAAATCGCGGACGAAAGCAGTACAACGAATACCACCGTGATCGCTCGACGAACGAAGAACGCGATAGAAAGTGGCAAGCCGGTCTTCCATCCTCTATGGTAGATTTGTTTCATAATATGTATCCTCCTGTGGTTAGATGGTGTTGGTTCTCAAGAGCCACGATGATACTCCCAGTTGGTCTTGACGGTTTACGTATGCGGGAAAGCGATTACAAGGTATAGTGTACCAACGGTGGGGATTTACAATGAATGGCCGAACACGCTCCGATGTGTATATGGATCCACTCCTCCATAGATCGGAAGTGAATGAGGAACATGAGTAAGCAACCGTCTACTGATAGTGTAGACGGTTCTAGAGTTGCTTAATGATTGTACGAGCCCCCAATAGTATCAATGCTGAGGAAATGTAGATGAAAAAAAGATTATTGTCAAGAACTCTTATTGTAAGTATAGAAACAGTGGAAAAGTTTTTCAATCGAAAAGACTGGTGTGCGGAGGGGTGGGGGAGCGAGCGTGTCGCACTTTCAGATGGAAGGCGTCAAGACTAATGTGTGGTAAGTAGCACTTCGTTGCGACGTGTGAAGAGCGCCGAAAAAACTGTGCAGGAGATAAATCCTGAGGCTATGGCAAATCACTATGGGATGGCTGTGAACTGACCCCTTTGCGCCGGACGGTAAGAATGGTTAAGTTGGGCGGAAAGGAG
>JACOSX010000079.1 GCA_016178625.1 Ignavibacteria bacterium | reverse complement strand
GGTAATCTTTAATGGTAAGTCAAATAAAACCTCAGTTGATTTTGTTGCAAAGTACTCCGATGCCAAAGTAATTGGTTCTATAGATGAGGAGAAAACGATCGACAAGGACATGGTAAAAAACTATGCTCGACAATTCACGGGTGTTTTCAGTTAGATGAATCTATCGGAACGCGATCACCGGTTCATCTGGCATCCCTACACACAGATGCAGACAGCCGCATTGCCGGTAGCAATCGTTCGAGGTGAAGGAGCGCTCTTGTTTGATGAACAGGGAACTGGATATATTGATGCTATTTCGTCTTGGTGGGTGAACCTGCATGGGCACGCTCATCCGTACATAGCCCAGAAGGTCTCTGAGCAATTACGAACCTTGGAGCATGTTATGTTCGCAGGCTTCACGCACCCAGGGGCGGTGGACCTTGCTGAACGTTTGCTCGCGATTCTCCCTCCGAATCAGGCAAAAATATTCTTTTCTGACAACGGTTCGACCGCCGTGGAAGTCGCATTGAAGATGGCGGTACAGTACTGGTTCAACCAGGGGATCGGAAAAACAACAGTCATAGCTTTTCACAACGCTTACCATGGTGATACGTTCGGAGCAATGTCGGCAAGCGGACGGGGGGCATTCACTGCTCCGTTCCGGGATTTTTTGTTTTATGTCGTTCATATTGACGCGCCGCTCAAAGGTCGTGAACAAGAATCGTTGGATCAACTTGAAAGGGCAATAAAGCGTGCCGATGTCGCCGCGTTTATTTTCGAGCCGCTCGTGCAGGGAGCCGGTGGGATGGTTATGTATGATGCACCGATACTGGATACCCTAATTCAACTCTGCCGGTCACATGGCATTCTCACCATTGCTGATGAGGTGATGACTGGCTTTGGTCGAACAGGAACATACTTCGCTTCGGACCGCCTAATTCACAAACCTGATCTCATCTGCTTATCCAAAGGCATTACCGGTGGCACCATGCCATTAGGAGTTACGTCCTGCACTCAAACCATCTATGACGCTTTCCTATCTCCTGACCGAAGGAAGACATTCTTTCACGGTCACTCATATACTGCCAATCCGCTTGCCTGCGCTGCTGCGGTGGCAAGTTTAGATTTGTTGCAGCACCAAGATTGTCAGGCGAACATCAAGCGGATTGAAGAACACCATCGGAAATTTATCCTGCGGTTGAACGATCATCCTCTTGTAAAAAACCCTCGAGTATTGGGAACCATCGCGGCTTTTGATGTTGAATCGAAAGAGCAGACATCCTATTTTAATTCCCTCAGAGATAGTATGTATGAATATTGTATTCAGCACAAGGTGCTCATCAGACCTTTGGGCAATGTTGTTTATCTCATGCCGCCGTACTGTATTACTGACGTGGAATTACATAAGGTCTATTCGACGATCTATTCTATGCTGGATTCATTACGAGGACAAACTGAAAACGTGGTGTTGAAGTGATGAATGTGAAAGATGAACATATCGTCATTACCGGCATGGGCTCGATCTCGCCATTAGGTTGTAACACCGATGAGGTATGGCAATCGTACCGGCAAGGGGCGAGTTTTCTACAGCCGAAAAAATTTAATGGAGACTGCTTTCCGGTGGCGAGCGTATCCGACCGCTCGGAAGATGTCTTGAAATGCTTACGACGTGAACATTCTCGGTATCAACCTCTTGATAGGACGGTAATCATGGCGATTCACGCCTCTCGGTTAGCAGTCCAACAGGCTGAATGGAAACGCGCAGATAAGGTATCACGCACCGGTATTAACATCGGATCTTCCCGGGGTGCCACGAGCGTGTTAGAAAAGTATCACGCTGCCTATGTAGAGAATCCTTCTCAGCGGATTTCTCCCCTTGCGTCACCAACGAGCACGCTGGGCAACATTGCAAGTTGGGTGGCAAACGATCTCCAATCGGATGGTCCGGAGATCAGTCACTCCATTACGTGTAGTACGGCGTTGCATGCAATATTTAATGGCATCGCTTGGTTAAGGGCGGGGTTTGCAGATACATTTCTCGCGGGTGCAGCAGAGGCTCCACTGACCGGATTCACTCTTGCCCAAATGAAAGCATTAAGAATTTATACGAACGACATTGATACCCCATTTCCATCTCGCCCCTGTTCTTCACAAACACCCTTACACGACACCCTGGCGTTGGGGGAAGGTGCTACTGTCTTTGCGTTAGAAAAGATGACGACCAGCGAGCTGATGCACAAGAAGAAAACCGTTCTGGGAATTATAGAATCGTTTGGTTATGCTCAAGAGAAAACACCTACTCCAACGGCAATATCGGAAGAAGGATTTGCTTTGCAGCGGTCCATGACGATGGCTTTGAAGAATATGCCGGTGAAGCATCCCGTTGACCTGATTATTCTCCACGCTCCGGGAACAATCCTGGGGGACAAGAGTGAACTCGGAGCAATCAAAGCGGTCTTTGGAAGCGAGACACCGATCTTGGTGTCCAATAAATGGCTGATTGGACACACGCTCGGTGCCGCTTCGGCGCTAAGTCTTGAGTATGCACTTTTGATCTTGAAGAAAAATCACTATGTGGATTTTCCCTATCCGGTCATGTTTACTAACAGGCAAAGACCAATCCGAACGATCATGATCAACTCGGCTGGCTTCGGTGGAAACGCAGCCACCCTTGTTGTTTCCAACGTAAACGAATAAGCCAGGCAGGATGATATCAACGCGCCGCAATACTTCAGAGCAACGCTCCCTCTCAGCAAGAAATATTTTTTAGCTGGCTCCCACGGTCTCAGAGCGGGAACAAAAATCTAATCAGGAAACTGCAAGAACACCCTCATCTCCGGCAAAGCATGAATGCCGGAAGGGTGTTTCCTTACACTTGGGGAGGATACCATTTCATGTCGTACGATCGCTTCAAACATCGCCGCCGGTCCATTCGCCTTAAGGAATACGATTACAGTCAGGCTGGATCATATTTCATCACGGTCTGCACACGCGGCAGAGAATGTTTGTTCGGCGAAATCACCGATGGAGAGATGAGATTGAATGCGTACGGTGAAATCGTACAGGCATGCTGGGATGAGATTCCACATCGTTATCCGCATGTTGAATTGAATCAATTCATTATCATGCCGAATCATCTTCATGGGATCATATTGATTCATGATGATATGAAATCCGCGGTAGGGGCGATTCATGAATCGCCCCTACAAACGACCATGATGAAACGACGACAAATGTTATTATCAAAAATCGTCGGACGATTCAAAATGAATTCTGGAAAACGAATCAACGAGGCAAGACAAATCCCTGGAAACCCTGTTTGGCAACGCAATTATTATGAACACATCATCCGCACCGAGAAAGAATTGTCACGCATTCAGGATTACGTCATCAACAATCCCGTCCAATGGGAATACGACCGGAATAATCTTGATGGCGGTTCAGGCAATTCTGACGAGCCTTGGTCCAATTGAATGAAGGCACTCATCTCCGGTTACTCAGAACCCATCTCCAGCGAAGTCCGATTCGAACGTATCGAGACACCACCGAAAAGGGGTCCTTCGGACAAGCCCCACGCCGACCCTGAGCGATTTTTTACCATGAACGTTGTGTTGCGAGTTGGGAATGTTTTCATTATATTTCAATGCCAATCCGACTCCTGAAGCAACAATGAACACTTTGGAGCAGGACTAGAAAGATTTTTGGAGTAAACTGGCTAAAACAAATGATAGACCGATCGGGATGTAGCGCAGCTCGGCTAGCGCGCCTGCCTTGGGCGCAGGAGGTCCCGGGTTCAAATCCCGGCATCCCGACTTGATTCATCGGTTCCATACGTACCTACTTTTTGGCATTCAACCGCACCTTCTCTTATCGTGAATGCATCATATGATTCTCATCACTGCCGCGAAAAAACCTGCGGATGTATTTTGCTTTTTTTGTTTGATTTCGTTACCTTGCACGTCATCAAAAGGATCGAATCCCTTCTCATGGATAACTGTAAAAGGAACCATTAATGGCAGACAAAAGTCGTATTCTCGTTGTGGACGACGAAGAAGCACTTCGAACAGTACTAAGCAGTGAACTTACGGGTGCCGGGTATGATGTTTCGACTGCTTCCGACGGTGATGAGGCGATCTCCACTGTTCAGAACAAAAAGTTCGATCTGGTGCTTCTCGACATCAAGATGCCTAAGGTGGATGGTTTCGAAGTGTTGAAGTTTATCAAGAAGAGTCTTCCAGCGATCAAAGTCATTATGCTCACAGGCTTCGCCGATCTTAAGAACGCCATCGAGTCGAAGAAACATGGCGCGGAAGATTTCGTCAGCAAGCCATACGATCTTGTGGATCTCCTGACGACGATTGAACGCGTCCTGAGCGAATAAATTCGATCGATCTGTACCAGCGGTCGTTTAATGTCCCAGCGCTATCAAATCCTCATCGTTGATGATGAGGCAGAGCTGACAACCCTGCTGAAAGAAGAATTGCAGGGAGCCGGAACGTGCGAAGTCGACCTTGCCTTCGATGGCGTCGAAGCCATCAACCTCATTCAAAAAACACTCTACGATGTCGTACTCCTCGACATGAAGATGCCGCGTGTAGATGGCAGAGAAGTGTTGAGATACATCCAGGAGAATTCCCCCTCTTCGCAAGTGATTATCCTGTCGCAGTACGCTGATCTCAAAATGGCTGTTGAAACAACAAAACTCGGAGCCTACGAGGTCCTTGGCAAGCCGTACGACATCGATCAGGTTGAGCAGACGATCAGACGCGCTCTTGAGCGCAAGAAGCTTGTCATTGATAATAGTCTACTTCAAACCGAGCTCTCGCGCAAAGCCGGCAAAGCCGAGATCATTGGCCAGAGCAAGGTACTGACGCAAGTGTTAGAAAGTGTACGGCGTGTTGCAGAGAGCGACTCGATTGCCCTGATCCTCGGGCCAAGCGGGACAGGAAAGGAGCTGATCGCGAACCTGATCCATAAATCAAGTCCGCGGAAAGATAGACCTTTCGTCCCCGTGAACTGCTCTTCCATCCCTGACACTCTCTTAGAGAGCGAGCTCTTCGGGCACGAGAAAGGTGCATTCACCAATGCCTATTCTGCAAAACCAGGATTAGTTGAAGTCGCAAATGGAGGAACTCTTTTCCTCGATGAAGTGGGAGACATCAGCCCGGTCATCCAACCGAAGTTATTGAGATTTCTCGAGACGGGTGACTTTCGTCGCGTCGGAGGAACAAATGAGTTGAAAGCAGATGTTCGGGTTATCTCAGCCACAAATAAGAATTTACAGGAGGAAGCACGCGCCGGGCGTTTTCGTGAAGATCTACTCTACCGCCTCAACGTTATCACAATCAGGGTGCCTCCTCTCAAGGATCATCGCGAAGATATCCCGCTTCTGGTTGAGCACTTCCTTAAGAAGAAAGCCCGCTCGAAAGAGGTTAAACAGATAAGTGACAAAGCGCTGGAAATGTTGATGATGTATGACTGGCCAGGCAATGTTCGTGAGCTTGAACATGTCATTGAGGGCGCCGTTATTCTCAGCCCCCACCCGATCATCGAACCGGCGGACCTGCATATCGCCGACAGCCAGGCTAAACCGAGCCCAGCATCGCTCGCCATTGAAGAAATCGAGCGACAACACATTGAGAAAGTGTTGAGGATGTTCAATGGCAACCGAAAGAAATCTGCAGAGGCGCTCAACATCAGCGAAAAGGGACTTTACCTCAAGATCAAAGAGTACGCCATCTCTCTGGATTAGCTTTCCGGTTAACCACCGATTTCGTTTCGTATTATTGTCAGTTTGACTTTCCAGCGATATTTTTGTAATTTTGTTCGTCCATTTGCATCTGCGCCCTGTGTTCTGCGAAAGAACGGGGCGTTTCTTGTAATTAGTCGAGAGACCTTCCTATGACAAAATTTAAGGGTGTTGATTACTATAATACCGAAAGTCTCCTGAGTGAAGAGGAGATTCTTGTACGCGATACCGTTCGCGATTTCGTCGACGACAACATCCTCCCGATCATCGAAAAACACAATCGTGCGGGAACATTTCCGATGGATCTTGTACCCAAAATGGCGGAACTTGGGATGTTTGGATCGACACTGCCTGCGAAGTATGGCTGCGCCGAAATGAACAACGTCGCCTATGGTCTTGTCATGCAAGAGTTGGAGCGTGGAGACAGTGGTGTGCGGAGTTTTGCCTCTGTCCAGAGTGCCCTTGTCATGTATCCAATCTATTCATTCGGTTCTGAAGAACAAAAGGACTTATGGCTTCCTAAGCTCGCAACCGGCGAAAAGATTGGGTGCTTTGGTTTGACTGAACCCGACTACGGCTCCAACCCCGGAGGCATGATCACACGAGCCGAAGAAAAAGGAGATTGTTACGTCTTAAACGGCGCAAAGATGTGGATCACCAATGGCACGATCGCGGATGTTGCAATTGTCTGGGCGAAATTGAATGGTGTCGTTCATGGATTCTTGGTGGAAAAGGGAACAAGGGGATTCACCGCGCCCGAGATGAAAGGCAAACACTCACTTCGAGCATCGGTGACATCGGAATTGATTTTTCAGGACTGCATGATTCCCAAAGCGAACATGTTCCTGAAAACAGATGGATTGAAAGCACCTCTCATGTGTCTGAACCAGGCGCGGTATGGAATTGCATGGGGTGGGATAGGATCTGCGATGGCGTGTTATGACTCGGCGTTGAACTACGCAAAATCCAGAATCCAGTTCGGCAAGCCGATTGCATCGTTCCAGATGACACAGGAAAAACTTGTCTACATGGTTACGGAAATAACAAAGGCACAACTCCTCTGTTTGCAGCTCGGTCGATTGAAGGACCAAGGTAAATTGAGATATCAGCAGGTCTCGATGGCAAAACGGAATAACGTTGCCATCGCGCTTGATATCGCACGCATCGCGCGCGAGATCCTTGGCGCGAATGGCATTCTCGATGAATATCCGGTGATGCGTCATTCCGCAAACCTGGAATCGGTGAAGACCTATGAAGGTACGCACGAGATGCACACACTCATCATTGGAGAAGATATAACCGGTATACCGGCATACGTATAGTAGAAAAGAGTGGCTCGCCTCCTTGGTGTGGCGTGAATCATGAGCAAATCTCGATCATACCGTAACAGAGGCGGATCTGGCGGTTGCTCTCGCCCGCGAAGGAGGCATTGGGATTCTACACAAGAACATGACGATCGAGCAACAAGCCCACCAAGTCGATCAAGTGAAGCGTTCTGAAAGCGGGATGATCCTCAATCCGATCACGATGAACCCCGATCAGACGGTTGGGGATGCCCTGCACACGATGAGCAAGTACCGAATCTCCGGGATCCCGATTGTCGGTAATGGAGGAAAACTCATCGGGATTGTGACAAACCGAGACCTTCGGTTCGAGCCGAACCGAGATCTGCAAATCTTGAAAGTAATGACCGACCATGATCTTGTCACTGCTCCTGTCGGCACGACGCTCGAACATGCCGAGCGCATCCTCCAAAAACATCGCATCGAGAAGCTTCCCGTTGTCGATAACAGTGGCTACTTGCGCGGTCTGATCACCTTTAAAGACATCCAAAAGAAAAAACATCACCCGAATGCGTGCAAGGATGAGCACGGTCGATTGCGCGTTGGGGCAGCTGTCGGTGTTACCGCTGATACGATGGAGCGCGTTGCTGCCCTCGTAAAAGCATGTGTGGATGTTGTCATTGTAGACACTGCGCACGGGCATTCTCGCGGTGTTATCGAGATGGTGAAACTTGTGAAGCGAAAGTTTCCCGATTGTGAATTGATCGCGGGCAACGTCGGGACAGCAGAAGCCGCTCGCGACCTCATTCGTACAGGTGTTGATGCGGTGAAGGTTGGAATCGGTCCGGGTTCGATCTGTACGACTCGCATCATCGCAGGAGTCGGCGTGCCTCAAGTGACTGCTATCTATGAATGTGCAAAAATTGCTACACGCTCAAAGGTTCCCCTTATCGCCGATGGTGGTATCAAACAGACGGGCGATATCGCAAAAGCAATCGCCGCCGGTGCGGATTCGGTTATGATCGGTAGCCTCTTCGCCGGGGTGGATGAAAGTCCCGGCGACAAGATGTTGTACGAGGGTAGGAGTTACAAGGTCTATCGCGGAATGGGTTCGGTGGAGGCGATGAAGAAAGGAAGCAGCGATCGATATTTCCAGGATGTCGAAGACGATCTCCCAAAACTTGTTCCGGAAGGAATTGAAGGCCGCGTACCGTATAAAGGACCGCTTGCCGACACCGTGTTTCAAATGGTGGGAGGCTTGCGCGCAGCGATGGGCTATTGTGGATGTCACACCATTCCGGAAATGAAAGTAAAAACACAATTCATCAAGATGTCTGAAGCCGGACTGCGTGAAAGTCATCCTCACGATGTCGCGGTTAGCAAAGAAGCGCCCAACTACCATATGTAATGATATTGATGGAGATGAGAAACAGCAACATCGTACATGCATGCTGAATGTAAATCATCCTTGATGAACTCCCGTCTCGAAAAACTCCGCGCACAATTTGACTCACTTAAAATTGATGCATTTCTTGTAACCTTCCCGCCGCATCTTCGGTATCTCAGCAATTTTTCCGGTTCAAGCGGCGTCGGTCTCGTAACCGCACATACGTCATACCTGATGACGGATGGACGATATGCAAGTCAAGTACGGGATGAGGTGAATGACTGGAAGGTTATCATCACCCAGAAAAGTTTCCTCGAAGAGTTCCACCGACGAAAGCTTTTGCGCGATGGCGCTCGCGTCGGGTTTGACGGCAACACGATGGTGTTCACTCAAGTTCGGGATTTGAGGAAGATGTTTTCAAAGGTGAAGTTCCTTCCGAAAGTAGAATGTGTCGAAAAAATTGCCGTTGTCAAGGATGAAAAGGAAATTTCACGAATCAAACGCGCGGTGGCGATCACTGATACGGTGTTCTTGGAAATCCTTCCGCTCATCAAGCCGGGTGTTCGAGAGCAAGAGATCGCCGCTGAAATTTCATATCTTCAACGGAAGCACGGTGCCGAGGCGGACGCATTCGAAACTATTGTCGCGAGCGGTGAACGAAGTGCGTTACCTCACGGTCGGGCTTCGTCAAAGAAATTTCAACGGGGTGAACTGATTACACTCGACTTTGGTTGTGTCTATGAAGGATATCACAGTGACATGACGCGCACGGTTCACCTCGGTAAACCCACGAGTGAGGCAAAGAAAATTTACAGCGTTGTTCTAGAGGCGCAGCAGCGAGCAGTTGCTGCAGCCACCGCGGGCATGAAAACCAGCGACCTTGATCGCGTGGCGCGCGGTTATATCAAGAAGCAAGGATATGATAAGTTCTACCGTCACTCTCTCGGGCATGGGATCGGACTTCAGATCCACGAGCCGCCGCGGGTTTCTGTCCTGAGCACGGCAAGGCTCGAGACAGGCAATGTGTTCACCATCGAACCCGGAGTGTATATCCCCGGATTCGGAGGTGTTCGTATCGAAGACGATGTGGTTATCCACAACAGTCAGTGCGAAGTGCTCAATCGATCACCGAAAGAGCTCATGATCCTCTAGGGATATGTTAGAGGACTACGACAGCCATGAAATCGAACCGAACTGTTCTCGTTATAGCATACTACTTCCCGCCCATGGGATTGAGCGGTGTTCAACGCACATTAAAGTTCGTCAAATATCTTCCGCAATTTGGGTGGCAGCCGACTATCCTCACGGTGACACCAACCGGTTACTTCGCCCAGGATTACACACTCCTTGAAGAAATTCACCCGCATCATATTGATGTGGAGCGTGTCGGCTCACTCGATCCGAATCGTCTCTTTCGCAAAAAGGGTGTGGTGAAGATGCCGTCCGAGCGCTGGCGGAAAATTCTCACCTTTTTGAGCGATACCTTCTTCATCCCTGATAACAAGATCGGCTGGAAACGGAAGGCTCTGAAAGCCGCGACAGAACTGTTCGAGAAGAAAAAATTTGATGTCGTCTTTGCGACGGCGCCGCCTTTTACAGATTTCTTGATTGGGGCAGAACTCGCGAAGAAGTTCCACAAACCGCTTGTCCTCGATTACCGCGATCCATGGCACGAATACCCCACGAAATATTACCCGACGCCATTCCACAAATGGAAAAACTACTTATTGGAGAAAGAGGTTCTTCACACTGCATCCCGAATCATCACAACAAATCGACGAGTGAAGGAGCTTCTTTTGAAACGCTATAAGTTTTTGGAATACAATGATATCACCATCATACCCCAAGGTTTTGATCCTCAGGATCTCGCCGATGGTGCAATGCCGGTACGACGATCGCGGAAGATGCGCATTACGCATGCCGGAGTATTCTATGGCGGTCGAACACCAAAGTATTTTTTGCAGGCGCTCAAAAACATTTTTGCGGAACAGCCGCGCCTCAAAGAAGAAATCGAAGCTTCATTTGTGGGAAATATCCACGATGAACATCTCTCACTCATTAAGTCGATGCGTCTAGAGGAAATTGTCACGACGACCGGTTATCTTGATCACGCACGCTGCATTCAGCACCTCCGTGAGTCGGATGTACTCTGGTTCATGTTGAACAACGATCGCCAGTCGCCCGGAAAAGTGTACGAATATTTCGGTCTGCGTAAGCCGATCCTCGCATGCATTCCTGATGGATTCCTCCGGCAAACCATCAAGGAAGCAGGCGCCTCCGTCATTGTCGACCCAACGGATGTTGGGGGAATCGCATCAGGGGTGTTGCACTTTTATGAATTATTCAAGGAAAAAAAGCTTCCGGCTCCGAAGGAGGATGTAGTGATGAAGTACGATCGCATTGAACTGACAAACGAGCTCTCCAAGATTTTTGGATTTCTTGCCGAATGAGGGTTCTTCTGATCGGTTCCGGTGGGCGAGAGCATGCATTGGCATGGAAGATCAGGCAAAGCCCGATCGTCACGGCGCTGTTTTGTGCGCCCGGCAACCCCGGCATCAATACAATCGCTGAGTCAGTTGAAATCAAAGCAACTGATACAAAGGGACTGCTAAAGTTTGCGCGCGAACAATCCATTGATTTGACTATTGTTGGTCCTGAGCAGCCCCTCGCCGAGGGCATTGTTGATCTCTTTGAAGAGAATGGACTTACAATATTTGGTCCTACAAAAGCTGCATCGGAGCTTGAATGCAGTAAGGTGTTCGCAAAAGAGTTCATGAAGAAGTATGCCATCCCGACCGCCGAATTTCGGAGCTTCACTGTCGCAGAACGATTCGATGCAGAACGCTATATTAACGAGGTTCCTATCCCTATAGTCATCAAAGCAGACGGCTTGGCTGCTGGGAAAGGTGTCGCGGTATGCGAAACGAAGGAACAAGCGCTCGAAGTTTTGGACATGATGATGGAACAAAAGGCATTCGGTGATGCTGGATTGCGAGTCGTCATTGAGGAATTCCTGGTTGGAGATGAGGCATCTGTCTTCGTGATCACCGATGGAAAAGAATTTATCATCCTCCCCCCGGCTCAAGACCATAAGCGGATCCTCGATGCGGATCAGGGCAAAAATACAGGCGGCATGGGTGCGTACGCGCCCGCGCCGATTGTTACTGATCAGATCTTGGAGAGAATTCGACATGCAATTATCAAACCGACCCTGGTCAACATGGCGAAAGAAGGGCGTCCGTACCGCGGATGTCTCTATGTCGGACTCATGATCACTGAAACAGGTCCGAAGGTGGTGGAATACAATTGCCGCTTCGGCGATCCGGAGACTCAGGTGCTTATGCCGCTTCTCGACTCTGATCTTGTTACGCTTTTCATAGATGCATCATCAGGGAATCTCAAGAGGACGATTAAATTTAAACACCAGTCTGCTGTCTGCGTTATCCTCGCCTCCGGCGGTTATCCTGATTCGTACGAGACAGGAAAGCATATCGTCGGTCTCGACGTCGCCGGCGCGGAGCCTGACGTGCTCATCTTCCATTCCGGCACAAAACAGACGAAAGAGGGCATCGTCACGGCCGGTGGTAGAGTGCTTGGAGTAACTGCTCTTGGGCAACAAGACGATCTGGAGGGAACGATCGATAAAGCATATCGAGCGGTGGAAAAGATTGCGTTCGATGGTGCCTATTATCGTAGCGACATCGGAAAGAAAGGTGTTGAGCGGTTAAAGCAACGACAACAAATGGAGACACGGTGAATATTCTCATTACCGGTGGTGCAGGATTCATCGGTTCGCATGTCGCAGATGCGTGTATTAAGGCGGGGCACGCGGTCGTCATCATCGATAATCTCTCGATGGGAAAACGAGAGAACATCAATCCGAAAGCTGAGTTCGTTAAGGCAGATATTCGTGATGAAAGCATTCGCGACGTGTTTCGCCGAAACATCTTCGACGCTGTCATTCATCTCGCAGCGCAAATGGATGTACGGAGATCTGTTGATGATCCGATCTTTGACGCCTCAGTGAATATCCTTGGCACGATCAACCTCCTTGAGAATTGCAGGGCAACAGCAGTGCGCAAGTTTATTTTTTCCTCAACTGGAGGCGCGATCTACGGCGAGCAGGAGTATTTCCCCGCTGATGAATCGCATCCTCTCCGACCCCTTTCACCCTATGGCATCACGAAATTAGCCGTTGAAAAGTACCTGTTTTATTATAAGGAAGTGTATGGCCTTCAGTATATCAGCCTTCGCTACGCGAATGTATACGGACCTCGCCAGAACCCTCATGGTGAAGCCGGGGTTGTCGCAATCTTTACCAACAAGATGCTTGCCGGCGAACAGGCGGTCATTAATGGCGATGGGAAGCAGACCCGTGATTATGCATACGTTGATGATATTGTCAGCGCGAACATGTTTGCGCTCGAGTACAGCGAGTCAGATATTTTCAATGTTGGGACTGGCGTGGAAACCAATGTGAATGATCTCTTCCGTATGCTGAACGCATCCACCGGAGGAACCTCCAAAGAGATCCATGGTCCGGCGAAAAAGGGTGAGCAGCAGCGGAGCGTTCTCAATTATTCCCATATTCACAACGTCTTTGGATGGAGGCCATCCATTTCGCTTCAGGAGGGACTCAAACGTACTGGTGATTTCTTCCGCGCCACAATGAACCCTTAAGTAATGCCGGTTGACCAAAACTTTATCGAGCGAATATTGCGCGGTGACCGTGTCACCGTTGCAAGGGCAATTTCTGTTGTTGAGAACGAACATGCCGATGCCATTGCTCTGTTGAGGACACTCTATCCTCATACGGGAAAAGCATATCGGATCGGTATCACCGGTCCACCGGGGGCAGGTAAGAGCACGATCACCAATAAGCTCGCGAAGTTGTTTCGCGATCAGAACAAACGTGTTGGCATCATCGCTGTTGATCCGACAAGCCCATTCACAGGGGGTGCACTCTTGGGCGACCGCGTCAGGATGACCGATGTTGAGCTGGACGAGGGCGTGTTTATCCGCAGCATGGCATCACGCGGAAGTTTGGGCGGATTAAGCAAAAAGGCAAAGGAAGCTGCCGATGTTCTCGATGCCTCTGGATACGATATCATCTTGATGGAGACGGTGGGCGTCGGTCAATCGGAATTAGATGTTGTTCGTGCAGCTGATACGACGGTTGTTGTGCTCGTTCCCGAGTCGGGCGATTCGATTCAGGCGATGAAAGCAGGCTTAATGGAGATAGCGGACTTCTTTGTCGTGAACAAAGCTGACCGTGCCGGGGCTGAGCAGGCAGTCATGTCGATTAAGATGGTGCTGAACTTCAAGCCGCACACCGATGGATGGAAGCTGGATGTCATTCAGACAATTGCCAATGAGGGCAAGGGGATCGACAAAGTGGCGGAGATGATCTTTTCGCATCGCACGTATCTTGATACCAAACAGATTCTTATGAAGAAGCGCGGCGAGCGGATTGCAGAACGTATCCGTGAATTGGTAGGTGAACGTCTGCGGGTCGAGTTCTGGAATGAGGAACGGAATACACTTCTCTCATCGACCATTTCTCGGGTCATAACCCAACAGACAACACCCTACGACGTTGCTGAAGAGCTTTTGAAGAATTTCAAACAATGACTCATTGCAATTCGTGTGAAAACCTCCTACATTATCACTTCAACACTGGATTGAACGAAACATGGCAGAACCTCAAGTGACAGAACACGTGACGCCTGAATTTGAACCGACCGAAGGCATGAAGATGGTGCAGGAAGTCGCTCGTAGCTTCGCCGAGAAGGAAATCAAACCGGGGG
>JACOSX010000078.1 GCA_016178625.1 Ignavibacteria bacterium | reverse complement strand
TCTCGCTTTAAAACCTCTATGCATCGATAGAAACTTGAAATCTACTTATACGAGTTTATTACATCGCTGCACTGATTGACTTTTTACACAGTCTCGATGCCTTTGGCAAATGGTCCGTGACCGCTGTGATTTCTCAAAGTGAGCCAACACCCAAATCTTATCCAGACAAACTACAAAAGATTTGATACTCACCCCGATGGCCTCCCGATTGCCTTTCATCTAATCGGCTATTACACCTGTTCAATGCAACCATCATCACGTTCCCACTTGTTTTCCTGAGTAGTTTTGCCTATTATTTTCCCACAACGTACATAGCGAGTTTTTTGCATTGACCGAGGGACATCAAATCAACTTTGTTGGCATGAACTCGTACATAGTGAAGAATGCGAAGCGTTCAACATCATATCATTCTAAATGTGCTCTTTTTCTTGATTGGCGCGATCATCGTGCCCGCCAGTGGCTCGCCTTCTCAAAAGCAGAAACCAACATCTCGGCACAACCATCATCAGCACAAGGCAACAGCTTCTGACTCCCTTCTTCCTCCGCCTTTAGTTGTAGATACGAGCTCCGTTGATAGCAGCGACAGTGTGCGTGCTAACCTCATCCGCGAGATCAACCGATGGGGAAATGTTCGCTATCGTCGGGGCGGACAGGGCATGAAGGGGATCGATTGTTCCGGTTTCACGATGAAGGTTTTTGAGAAGGCTTTGGCAATCCCCCTTCCCCATTCGTCGGCAGGGCAGTCAAAACTTGGAGAGAGGGTTGAGAAAACCGACCTCGAGTTTGGCGATCTGGTCTTCTTCTTAAATAAATACAAACGGATCAATCACGTGGGAATTTACTTGAGTGATGGAACATTCGTTCACTCCAGTCGCAGCGTTGGCGTTGCAGTTGATTCTCTCTCCGAGAAATACTACTCCCGACGGTTCGCAGGTGGGCGAAGAGTCATCGGCGGGATAGATAGCGAACCCTCCACTGAACCCTAAGATCATGCGAACGCAAGCACTCACCCTTTTGCTGAGCCTCTCTTTTACATTCCAATCGAGATGCCAGGTAGCATCTCGCGACACAGTCACAATGGTTTTTGCCGGTGATGTGACTCTCTCGAAATATTTTGCGCACGATGTCGGTGACAACTTCTCCTACCCCTTCGCGTACATGCACTGGTTCGGCGAGGCGGACATCACGATGGTAAACCTGGAGACACCGATGACCGCGGGCGGCACTCGACAACATAAAGAATTTACATTCCACGGTCGACCTAAATATGGAGGGATGCTTAAGGATGCTGGAGTTGATCTGGTAACTCTCGCCAATAATCACATCTTTGATTATGGCAAAGATGGACTGTTAGATACGATTGAACTGCTCGACTCGCTCGGCATCCAGCATGTCGGCGCGGGAATGAACATTGATTCAGCGCGTTCACCGGTTATCATTGAAGTACGGGGAATGAGCATCGGCTTCCTGGGGTATTTGGACTCAATTCGAACCAATAACCTTCATTTCGCAACTCCCGTGTCTGGCGGCCCTGCTCGATGGGATACGAGCTATTTCTTACAGGACATTGCAAAACTCAAAGCACAAACCAATTTCGTCGTGGTGAATGTACACTGGGGTGTAGAGAAGAGTCGTTCACCCTTCCATCGACAGCGCGAGCTTGCCCATCGCGCCATCGATGCAGGCGCTGACCTGATCATCGGACATCACCCACATGTCCTGCAAGGGATTGAACGATACAGAGGAAAGGTGATTGCATACTCACTCGGCAATTTTCTGTTTGGAGGGAATTCACTTAGCTCATACTCGACGGCGGTTCTCAAGATATCTATCCCGGCAAGTTCGCCCGCCGATGCTCAAGCATCGGTAATCCCGGTCGGGGCTCACCACTGGCAACTATCCGAGTTGAAAGGAATGCCTGCATTACGAATTCTGAACACAATCAAATCGTACTCAATGTGGTTTCCTGAGACGATCTTCCAGAAACAGTAACCTACTTCTTCCTTCCCACCATTGCTAAGGTTTGGAGCATCGATAGATTCATCGTATCCTCTTTCAAGTCTTCTCCTTTTGGCGTCTCGAGGATCTTAGGAATATGCATCAGTCGTTCATCTTGCATCAACAATTGAAATCCAAGTTTCCCGATGGCTCCTTTGCCGATGTGCTCATGTCGATCGACTCGCGAACCGAGCGGCTTTTTTGAGTCGTTAGTGTGAATAGCAACAAGTCGCTGCAGTCCGATGATGTCATCAAATTCTCGGATGGTGTTCATGTAGGTTGGCTCGCGACCGATATCGTACCCGGCGGCGAATATGTGGCATGTATCGATGCAGACGGCCATCCTGTGCGGTTCTTGGACTCCCTCAATGATCATTGCGAGCTGCTCGAACCGACGCCCGATCGCCGTTCCCTGTCCCGCCGTCGTCTCAAGAACGCTCATGACGGAGAATCCCCGCGTCTGCTCATGCGCCCAATCGAGTGAATCGATGATTGTTTTGATTCCTCCTTCCTCTCCCGCGCCCATGTGCGCGCCCGGATGAAAATTCAGATATCGGATTCCAAGCTCTTCACACCGTCGGAGTTCATCCACAAAGGCTTCGCGAGATTTTTGAAGAATCGCCCGATCCGTCGCGCAAAGATTAATAAGGTAACAATCGTGTGCAATGACATGGTTGATGCTTGATTTCGATGCGGCAGTTTTGTAGTTTGCGATGTCTTCATCTGTCAACGGTTTCGCGCGCCATTGATTGGTGCTTTTCGTGAAAATCTGCAGCGCCCTGCAGCCGACGCTCTCTGCGCGCGCAAACGCCATATGGATACCTCCGGCGATCGATTCATGTGCACCGATCAATAATCGATCGTTCACGAGAGTGCGTTGATGTGGAGCGATTAGAGTCATTCTCTGTTCTGTCATCATTCATTGAGTGGGATTTAGCTGCGGGGAAATATAGGAAGATTACCCTCATCGTCAAAACATGGAAACACTTCTAACACTGTTTAAGAAAAAAAAGAAACTCGTCGTCGGACTGATGTCCGGTACCTCAGCCGATGGCGTTGATGCTGTTCTGGTCGAGGTTACGGGATCAGGGACTCATTCACGAATTCGCGAGCTTGCTTTCCAGACGTATGCTTACCCACGGGGGTTCAAACAGTTTCTCCTCAAGAATTCGGATGTTTCCACTGCACGAATAGATGACATCACCCGACTGAATATACTGATCGCGATGTTCTTCGCCGACGCCGCGACACATGTCGTTCGGAAAGCCGGCAAACGATCGAGCGATATCGACCTCATCGGTTCGCATGGCCAAACGATCCATCACCTACCCACGAGGAAACGGCTGTTCGGAAAACAGATCCGATCGACACTCCAAATCGGCCATCCTTCAGCGATTGCAAAGATGACCGGCATTGTCACGGTTGGAGATTTTCGCATCGCTGATATCGCTGTGGGTGGATCGGGTGCACCGCTTGTCCCTTTGTTCGATTACCTCATGGTTCGGTCCCACGACGCTGATCGCGCCGCATTGAACATCGGAGGAATAGCCAACATCACCTTGCTACCGAAAAAATGTTCCATTACCGATGTGGTTGCGTTCGATACGGGACCCGGCAATATCGTCATC
>JACOSX010000068.1 GCA_016178625.1 Ignavibacteria bacterium | reverse complement strand
GCTGAAGGTTTTTCCGGTCTCGCTTTAAAACCTCTATGCATCGATAGAAACTTGAAATCTACTTATACGAGTTTATTACATCGCTGCACTGATTGACTTTTTACACAGTCTCCATCCCTTCGGGACCTGTCTGACAGGCAAGTCTAGGACTCTTTCGAGTCGAAGTCTACGACCCTTCGGGTCGATAGACCCGTGGGGACTCGTAGAAAATGCCTGTCCCACCGAAATGTTTTTCTTGAATTGATACACTACCCAACGACGATATTACCAAAGGGAACAGAGAAAAAGAGTTAGTGTGGCTTTTACAACACTAGTGTTGTCCCAACAAAATCATTGTCCACAACATTGAGCTAACTACATGTTGGAACGAGCACTGAGCCCCTTTTGCGTATGTTAATTTAGTTGGAGGGACACCAAGGAGTTAAGGAATCATCAGTATCCTTGGGCAATGCTTCGGTTGGTGAAAAAAATCCATGCATCGTGCTTCTCTCAGGGTTGTTCGATAGATCGATTTTACTAACCGCTCATCGTGGTGAGTAGGTATATCAACTTTTCAGTGTAAAGCTGAACGTACTTCCTTTTCCGACTTCGCTTTGTACCTCGACTTTACTGCCGTGCGCTTCAACGATATGCTTGACGATCGCAAGACCGAGCCCAGTCCCACCAGCTTCTCGTGAACGCTCTTTATCTACTCGGTAGAATCGTTCGAAGACTCTTGGGAGATGTTCCTCTGGAATTCCCATGCCTGTATCTCTGACGGAAATTCTTATTCCACTATGTATCTTTTGATAAAAGACCGTTACATGACCGTTCGGTTGGTTGTACTTTATTGCATTATCGATAAGGTTCACCATGACCTGTTTCAGCCGCTCCTTGTCGCCAAAGGCATCGATAGGCTCCTCATGTAATTCAAATGACAATGTGATGTTCTTGTACTTTGCTGGTGGTTGCATCTCAGTCACGATGTGTTCAAGGAACTCGCGGACTGAAAAATATCGGAAGCTCATCTTCATATCGCCCGACTCGATACGGGAGATTTCAATGAGGTCACCCAGAAGTGTGTTCAAGTTCTGCGTATTATGGAGTGCTCGTTGGAGAAAGTCTCTGTTAACCTCCTCGTCATCAATGGCGCCTTGCAGGAGTGTTTCCAGCATTCCCTGGATCGCGAATATAGGTGTGCGGAGCTCGTGCGAGACGTTGCCGAGAAATTCCGTCCGCACCCGTTCAAGTTTTTTCAGCGTGGCAATGTCCTCATTGAGCTTGTCCATCATGCTGTTGAGGTTCTCACCGAGCTTGCCGAACTCATCCCGGGAACGAATGGGGATGCGTCTTCCGAGATTGCCGGAACGAATCTGGCCGGCGATATCAGCCATTTCCTTGATGGGACGCGCGAGTTGTTTGGAAACGATGATCGTCATGCCGATGACGAATGCAAGCACGATAGCACTGGTAATCATGATCTTCGATCGGATGTCTTCCATGACCTCGTTGACCTGGGTGAGGGGAATCCCAACACGAACGATTGTTGCACTGCTGAATCCGGTTGATGGTGGAAAAGGGTCTGAAATTTTTCTTGCGAGATACAGCATCTCGATGTTGATGGTCGAGCTATGCCGGGTGCTGGTCCCAATCCCGTTGCGTAGCGCTTCCTGCACTTCCGGTCGCTGAAGATGGTTCTCAACGGTCGAAAGTTTTTCATATGCCAACTCAGATTCAAAGATCACTTTACCCTGCGCATCGATCAAGGTAAGCCGGAGGTTTGAAGACTTGCCATACTGTTGTAAGTGCATATACCGTGTAGAATCGAGCTGGGGAATGTCGCGAACAACGAACTCCGCCTGGTTCGCCTGCGTTGTGAGCTCACTGATGAGTCTGGAGCGAAAATAATTGTCGAGTGAGATGATGGAAAAACCGCTCGCAGCGGTGATCACGCCGGCGCAGAGTGAAAGGAGCAAAAGTGTAAGCTTAGTTTGAATCTTCACGCAGGTTCTCTTAACCGATATCCAACGCCCTTGATTGTTTCAATATAGCCGGCGTACCTTCCAAGCTTCTCGCGAATCTTTCTCACGTGAACGTCCACCGTGCGATCAACGACAAGAACATCGCTACCCCACACTGCGTTAAGAAGAGATTCACGGTTTACGACCTGATCCGAGTGTTTCGCGAGGTAAAGGAGAACGTCGAATTCTTTTTTAGGGAAGAAGGTCTCCTTACCATGTACCCGAACGATATGCTGTGAGGGGAGTATTTCGATGGCGCCGATAGTGAGGGGAAGTGCTGGAGTTCTGCTAGATTCTACATGCTTGCGTAGCGTACTCTTCACTCGCGCCAGCAACTTTGGAATGCTGATTGGTTTAACGATGTAGTCATTGGCGCCAAGTTCCAACCCCAGTACCTCATCGACGTCGGAACCTTTCGCAGTAAGAAAAATCACAGGAATGTGACTTGTACGCTCATTCTGTTTCAACCGTTTGAGGACTTCCAACCCATCGTACTCCGGCATCATGATATCCAGCAAGATCAACTGTGGGTGGTGTTGTGCCTGTTCGAGAGCCTGTTTCCCTGTACGCGCTGTGAGGACCACGTATCCTTCCTTCACGAGATTATATTTGACGAGGTCGACGATGTCTCGTTCATCATCTACGACAAGGATGGTCTTGGTTGATGTGTTCATTGACGGATTGATCTATCGTCTTGTATCTTTGTTGATGCTTGTTCCTGCTGCAATCGCTCAAGCCGCCGCACGACCTGATCATGGAATTGTTTCCACGTTGTTACATCCTTCCTATACTCCGTCGTTTTGGTTTCAACATCCTGCGAAGAGAGGTTGTAGAAATTGTAGAGACTGTCCATGCGGTGCATAACACCCGCTGAGTCAACGTTGTTTATGTTCGCTTCCTGCTGCAGAGTCATTTTATCAGCATAGAAGTTCACGAACACCGTATCAATCGATGTACTGGGCTCTGAGTTCCGTCCGGCACATGATAGGATACACGGCAGCGTTACAATGCAAGCGAGGAAGTGGATTTTCATGGGTCTGAAATTTATTGATACAATTTTACACATATCCATAGCGAGATGCAACAGTTCGAGCGGGGTGTTGGGAAAGTCTTTGAGACAACAATGCTTGTGAAAACGGCGAAAGGACACTGCTCTATCACCTCACATGACAATTCACCTCACTTGATTCCTTGACTTTCACTCTCATTCTTCGTATTTTTACTCTCCGACTATTTATCTGATACCGCTTTTTTCAATCCTTAGGAGATTTATGGCAACAACTTCAGATTTTCGACCTGGTATGACTATTAGAATGGATGGAGAATTATGGACGGTCGTCGAATTCCAGCATGTGAACCCGGGCAACTGGCGCGCCTTTGTTCGAGCAAAACTCAAAAGCCTGAAATCAGGGAAAGTCATTGAAACCCGTTTCCGTGCCGGCGAAGCAGTTGATCCGGTTCGTATCGAGACGAAGGATTTCCAGTACCTGTATCACGATGGAACCGGGTATGTGTTTATGGATAACGAAACGTACGATCAGATGAGTATTGGTGAAGAAGTTGTCGGTGAAGGGTCGGAGTTCTTGAAGGAGAATGAAACAGTGGAGATCGCCTTCAATGGTTCCGACATTGTATCGGTAGAGATTCCCATCACCGTTGAGCTAAAAGTAGTTGAGACTGTTCCGGGGGTTCGTGGTGATACGGCAACTGGTGCTCAGAAGCCGGCGAAAGTTCAGACTGGCGCGACAGTGAACGTTCCACTCTTCATTAATGAGGGTGACATGATCAAGGTTGATACGCGCACTGGTGCCTACATCGAACGTGTTAAAGCTGCCTGATACAGGCAAACATTTCGGCGAGTCAAGTGGACGGTAACATTGTGAGTGACCCTGCCATCTACCATACACCGGAGAGTCTATGGATTTAACCTACTTAAAAAAGTTAGTTCGGATAGTTGAGCAGAGTGGCGTCGACGAGATTGAGGTTGAGGAGGAAGGGTTACGAGTCCGTGTTGCAAAAAATTCCCACACCAACTCCAGCATCGCCCATGCAGCATCTGCTCAGGCTGTAGCATCACCGCCGTCGCAGGCTGTTCAAGGAGAGAACCCTGCCAGTCAACCCGCCGCGCCGCCAGCCACGCCGGAAGTGAAGTATCATGAGGTAAAATCGCCGATCGTTGGGACGTTTTATCGCGCGCCCGCGCCAGATGCGGAGGAATACATTCAAGTCGGTCAGACCGTTCAACCGAAAACTGTTCTCTGCATCATTGAGGCAATGAAATTGATGAACGAGATCGAGTGCGATATCGCCGGGCGTGTCGTGAAGATTCTGGTAGAAAATGGTCAACCCGTCGAGTACAATCAAACGCTCTTCCTCATCGAGCCAGTGTAGATGTTGCTACGTCTCGCCCATTCTTATCCTACCTCCAGTCATATCCTAAACGACCCGCGTGTTTAGAAAAGTTCTGATTGCAAATAGAGGAGAGATTGCACTTCGGGTCATTCGTGTCTGCCGCGAGCTCGGCATCAAGACCGTCGCAGTGTATTCGGAAGCTGATCGCTACTCGCTCCATGTCAAATTCGCCGATGAGGCAGTATGTATCGGTCCTCCGCCCAGCAAGGAAAGTTATCTTCATATTCCCCGGATCATTTCCGCGGCGGAGATTACCAATGCTGACGCAATTCATCCAGGGTATGGGTTTCTTGCGGAGAACGCACAGTTCGCGGAGATCTGCTCTTCGCAGGGATTGAAATTTATCGGACCTTCACCCGATGCAATTACACAGATGGGTGATAAGGCGTCGGCGAAGGAAACTATGCGCAAGGCGGGTGTGCCCGTTGTTCCCGGGAGTGATGGGGTCGTGAAGGATGTCGCGCAGGGCATGCAAGTCGCCACAGCAATCGGTTATCCTGTCATGATCAAAGCGTCCGCGGGTGGCGGCGGAAAGGGAATGCGTGTTGTCCTCGATCCGGCAGATTTTGAGAAGGCATTCCAAATGGCGAGTGGAGAGGCGGGATCTTCGTTTGGAAATGCTGACGTCTATGTGGAGAAATTCATCGATCAACCTCGACACATCGAAATTCAGGTTTTTGGAGATAAGCATGGCAATGTTGTCCATTTGAACGAGCGTGATTGCACAGTACAGCGACGTCATCAAAAACTGATTGAAGAATCACCATCACCCATTGTCGATCCGGAGATGAGAGAGAAGATGGGTGCGGCGGCGATCAAAGGCGCAAAGGGAGTGAAGTATGAAGGCGCAGGAACGATCGAATTCATTGTCGATAAAGACAAGAATTTTTATTTTATGGAAATGAACACTCGTATCCAAGTTGAGCATCCGGTAACGGAGCAAGTGACCGGGCTCGATCTGATTAAGCTTCAGTTGCAGGTTGCGGCAGGTGAACGGTTACGGAAAAAGGATTTCAAACCGCGCGGTCACGCGATCGAGTGTCGTATTAACGCTGAAGATCCAGACCACGATTTCCGACCATCCCCCGGAGAGATCACCAGCTTTCATCTGCCCGGTGGTTATGGCATCCGGTGCGACACTCACTGTTATGCCGGGTATCGCATTCCCCCCTTCTACGACTCTCTTATGGCAAAGCTCATCGTCTTCGCGCCGACCCGCGCGGAAGCATTGCGGAAAATGTCAGGAGCCCTTGAGGAGTTTACCGTAGAGGGAGTTCATACGACAATTCCGTTTCATCGTCGAGTGATGCAGAATGACACCTTTAAGAGCGGTCTGTACGATACGAGCTTCATCGAAAAGCATTATCTTAGAGATTAATCGAACGTTACACTATCAGGGGCGATTGCAATGACATTTCCAGACAATCTGAAATATACGAAAGACCATGAGTGGATTCGCGTCGAGGGAGACATCGGCATTATTGGGATTACCGATTATGCCCAGAGTGAACTTGGTGATATCGTCTTTGTCGAACTGCCGGTAAAAGGAAAGCACGTGAAGCAGGGGGAGAGTTTCGGCACTATCGAGGCGGTGAAAGCTGTCTCGGAGCTCTATGCGCCGGTATCGGGCGAAGTGATCGAACTCCATGCCGAACTCGAACATCAGTCTGAGCTTGTAAACAAAGAGCCATACGATGGCGGCTGGATGATCAAAATCAAACTGAAGGACAAGCAAGAATTATCCGGATTACTGGATGTAAAGGGATACCGGGAACTGATTGGAAAGTAGGAACATCGTCGCTACCATTCCTACTACACCAGAGTAGTGTAAGAGAAATAGTTCGTCACAGCTTCGCGTCACATCCCATAAGCCACATCGTCATCGGTCGACTGCATAACAAATGTTCACCATGCTATACTAACAATTCAATTTGAAATTATGTCTGAAAGTATATTCAACAAGGATACCTTCGTTTCCCGCCACATCGGTCCCGACATCAGAGAAACTGAACAGATGTTGCATGAAGTCGCGGCGAGCTCACTTGATGAATTTATCGCGAGCGTCGTCCCCACGCCGATCCTCACACCGCATCCACTAACACTCAAACCCGCGTTGAGCGAGATGGAGGCACTGGAGGAACTGCGGGGATTCGCCTCGAAGAATCATGTCTACCGATCGTTGATCGGGATGGGATATCATGATACGATCACACCGAAAGTGATCCAGCGGAACATTCTTGAGAATCCCGGATGGTATACCCAGTATACTCCCTATCAGGCGGAGATCGCGCAAGGACGATTAGAGGCTCTTCTTAATTTTCAAACAATGGTTATTGATCTTACAGGTCTCGAGATCGCGAACGCTTCGCTTCTCGATGAAGCAACGGCGGCAACTGAGGCGATGACGATGTTCTACGCGATTAACAACAGACCCGAAGGAGGCGTCTTTTTCGTATCGGATGGATGTCATCCTCAGACGATCGCACTCATCAAGACACGAGCAAAACCGCTCGGTATCAGGGTGGTCGTGGGGAAATGTGATGAGTTCGAGTTTTCCGACGACGCCTTCGGTGCGATCCTTCAGTATCCGGCGTCGGATGGAGCTATTTACGATTACCGTTCGTTCTGCGAGCGAGCGCGCGCCTCGGACGCACTCGTGGTTGTGGCAGCAGATCTCCTTAGCTTAACCCTGTTGACTCCCCCCGGAGAATTCGGCGCTGATGCCGCGGTCGGCAGCACGCAGCGGTTTGGTGTGCCGCTCGGTTATGGAGGACCGCATGCAGGGTTCTTGTCAACGAGGGCAGAATTCAAACGGCACATACCCGGTCGCATTATCGGTGTATCGGAAGATTCACGCGGCAAACATGCGTTACGGATGGCGCTTCAGACACGCGAGCAGCACATCCGTCGCGAGAAAGCAACCTCCAATATCTGCACAGCGCAAGTACTACTTGCCGTTATGGCGAGCATGTACGCGGTCTATCACGGTCCCCATGGCTTGAAAGCAATTGCTGAACGCATCCACAATCTCACCAACGTGCTTGCGGGTGGATTGAAGCGGCTCGGGTATTCCATCCTGCATGACGATTACTTCGACACCCTCCATGTCAGCGGCGACCAAAACTTAAGGTTCTACATCGAACCGGCGCTTCATTCTGAAAAAATCAACGTCCGGTGGTTCGATGATTGCTCCATTGGAATTTCCCTTGATGAAACTTCCGATGCCGACGAAGTCAACACGTTGTTAAATATCTTCGCTCATAACAGGACGAAGAATTTCTCGGTGGATGAGATTGCGGTAACGGAATCTCCGGGTTGCCGGGGAACGATGGAGCGTACGTCGGCGTACCTCACCCACCCCGTCTTCAACACGCACCACTCTGAGACAGAGATGCTGCGATACATCCGATCGCTGGAGGAAAAAGACCTATCACTCACGCACAGCATGATCCCGCTCGGCTCCTGCACGATGAAATTGAACGCGACAACCGAGCTTCTCCCCATCACGTGGCAGGAGTTCAGCAAGATTCATCCCTTCGCACCCATCGATCAGGCGCAGGGATACCATGAACTGTTTGACCAACTCGAGGAGATGCTCAAGGAAATCACCGGCTTCGACGCAATCTCCCTTCAACCGAACTCCGGTGCTCAGGGCGAATACACGGGTCTGCTTGTGATTCGCGCGTATCACGAGTCGCTCGGCAAAGGCAGTCGGAATGTATGCCTGATTCCCTCGTCGGCTCACGGAACCAATCCGGCAAGCGCAGTAATGGCTGGGATGAACGTCGTCGTCGTTCGTTCGAATACAGATGGAACAATCGACATGAACGACTTGAGAGATAAAGCGAAGCTGCACGGCAATGACCTTGCCGCTTTCATGGTGACGTATCCTTCTACACACGGCGTGTTTGAGGAAGGGATCAAAGAGATCTGTGCCATCATTCACCGACACGGCGGATTGGTATACATGGACGGTGCCAACATGAACGCGCAGGTGGGTCTCTGCCGACCGGCGGAGCTCGGTGCGGATGTCTGTCATTTGAACTTGCACAAGACGTTCTGTATCCCTCATGGCGGCGGTGGCCCGGGAATGGGTCCAATTGGCGTGACGAAACAACTCGAGCCGTTCCTTCCCTCGCATCCGGTTGTTCCACTGAACCACAAGCAAAGTATGGGTACGGTCTCTGCTGCACCGTGGGGAAGTGCAAGCATCCTCGTCATCTCGTGGGCGTACATTGCGATGATGGGTCCAGAGGGACTCACCGATGCAACCCGCATCGCCATCTTGAACGCAAACTACATGGCGAAGCGCCTCGAGAAGCACTATCCGGTGTTGTACACAGGATCGAAGGGGCGTGTGGCACACGAGTTCATCATTGATCTCCGTCCTCTCAAGTCCAGTGCGGGAATTGAAGTCGAAGATGTTGCCAAGCGCCTCATGGATTACGGATTCCATGCACCGACAACCTCATTCCCCGTTGTGGGAACGTTGATGATCGAGCCGACCGAGAGCGAAGCAAAAGCTGAACTTGATCGGTATTGTGACGCGCTGATTTCTATTCGCGCTGAGATACAAGAAATTGAAACAGGTGTCGCGGACAGGGAGAACAACGTTCTCAAGAATGCACCACACACTGCCGACGTAGTAGTCAGCGATAAGTGGAATTTCCCGTACTCGCGCGAGAAAGCAGCTTTCCCCGCGCCATGGACGAGAGTCCGAAAGTTCTGGCCCCCTGTCGGACGAGTGAACAGCGCTCTCGGAGATCGCAACCTCATCTGCGCCTGCCCACCGATCGAAGAATATGCTGAAGCTCAGACTGACGCGTAGGTTTCAGACCTTCTCATCTAAGATGTGAAACGAAAGGCATCAGTGATCGATGCCTTTTGTCCTTCTGTGACTACTGTTTGCAACACACTTGCGAATGGATGAGCAGCTGAATCCAGAACATCGAGTAAAGAAGAACAGAATAACATGTTGGTGGAAGCAGATTCAGTGATGTAAGAATCGGCTTTGTTGTCTTTGGCAATTCGCGGATATTTTCGTATTTTTAGATCAGGTTCATTTCAATCCTCAGTATATTTCATGCAGCATTCAGAGCTTATCATCATCCTCGACTTCGGATCGCAGTATTCTCAGCTCATCGCGCGGCGGGTAAGGGAGTTAGGGGTGTATTCGGAACTCCATCCGTTCAATCTCTCCATGGATGAACTCCGAAGGCGCAAGCCCAAGGGTATCATCCTCTCAGGCGGACCGTCGAGTGTCTACGCCGCCGATGCGCCACATTCTTCTCCCCAGTTGTTTGATCTTGGAATTCCCATCCTCGGTATCTGCTATGGATTGCAGATGATCGCCTATCAGCTTGGTGGGCAGGTCGATACGTCGGCGAAGCGGGAGTACGGATTCGCGGAGGTGTTCATCGACGATACATCGGATCTGTTTGCCAATTTCAACGGATCGTCAACGGGTAGAGCGGTAGCGGCAGCAGTGTGGATGAGTCACGGCGACGCGTTGACGAAACTACCGGAAGGATTCCAGCGCATTGGTCACTCACCCAATTCACCGATCTGCGCTATTCGGAACACTCAAAGAAAAATCTACGGAGTGCAGTTCCATCCTGAAGTGGCTCACACTGAGCGGGGGAAGGAGATCCTCGGCAATTTTGCCTTCACCATTTGTGGATGCAAAGGTGAATGGGGCGCCGGTTCGATCATCGAACAAAAGATCGAAGAGATCCGGCAGATGGTCGGAAAAGAAAATGTTATTTGCGCGCTGAGCGGTGGTGTCGATTCATCAGTGCTCGCGGTGCTGCTTCATAAAGCACTTGATGGACAACTGTGGTGTATTCACATCAACAACGGCTTGATGCGGAAGAATGAAAGTGAGAAGGTTGTGCAGTTGTACCGCGATACCTACCATTTCAATCTCGATGATGTCGACGCGACAAATATCTTTCTCGAGAAACTGAAGGGGGTACATGATCCTGAACAGAAGAGAAAGATCATCGGTTTGACGTTCATCGAAATCTTCGAGCGTGAAGCAAAGAAGATTGGCAACGTCGGCTTCCTCGGCCAGGGCACGTTGTATCCGGATGTTATCGAGTCGGTATCCTTCCGTGGTCCATCACATACAATCAAGACGCATCACAATGTAGGTGGACTGCCAGAGCGAATGCACCTGAAATTGATCGAGCCGTTTCGTGAATTGTTCAAAGACGAAGTACGCGCGGTCGGTCGAGAACTTGGCTTGCCCCAAGAATTCATCTCACGTCATCCATTCCCGGGTCCGGGCCTTGCAGTTCGGATCATCGGGGATGTCACCCCGGAGAAACTAACCGTGCTTCGGGAAGCTGACGAAATCTTCATCGAGGAGATTCGCGGAGCCGGACTTTACGATTCGCTCTGGCAGGCGTTTGCCGTGCTGCTGCCGGTGCAGACGGTTGGCGTGATGGGGGACCAACGCACGTATGACAATGTGGTTGCTCTCCGCGCAGTGAATAGCTCGGATGGCATGACGGCGGATTGGGCTCAATTGCCCTACGATCTCCTCGCACGAGTCTCAAGCCGCATCGTGAATGAGGTGCGGGGCGTGAACCGCGTCGTCTACGATATCAGCTCCAAGCCACCGAGTACGATCGAGTGGGAATAGAAACTATCCGGAGAACTCCGATTTCTTACCGAAATCGGAGTTCTGACGCTGTTACTTTCCAACTAAAAGTGTGACAGTTCCCTGTTTTGGTTTTACTCGACTTTGAAGTTCATCTCTTTCAACACCTTCCCCGACGCATCTGTCACCGTCACTGTCCAGTTGCCTGTCTTCCACACACCTTTTGACGCCCACGTCCTCCAGGGGCTTCCGCCGATGGTAAGTGTGGTCGCGTGAGTTGTGTTCTCAGTCTTCCATGTTACCGTGATCTGGTCGGATGAGCCACCGGTAAGCTTCATCCATAAGAACACTTTCGAGCCGTTCGTAAAGACAGAGTCTTCATCTACAGGCATTCGATCTTTCACGTCCTTCGCGAGCTTTGCTTCGATAACTTGTAACCCCTTACTGCCGGTCGACTCTTGCTGCGCAGGTGAGTTTCCGATACACAAGAACACCAGCACAACGGATAAGATGTAAAAACTGTATCGTTTCATTGTTAACTCCTTAAGTAGTTTGGAGATGATGAGTGTTCGGGGGTAGTTCATTCATTACTTATAGAACTTTCGTCGCACGCCATTCCAAATCTCCACCGTCGGACCGTTTCCCTTTCGGTTAGAGACATCTTCATTGTTGTTGTAAAAAAATGCCATTGTCATTCGATGGGCGGTAGCAAAATTCTTCTCGTCGAGACAGAGTTGAATGAATGGTAAATAGGTTCCGGTATTGATATACATCTGGACACTGCCGCCAAGGTCGCCCGAGAAAAAATCGTGTCGGGCTTCGTGCGTGTGACCGTAAACGACGTGTTGAATACCATCGTGTTGTGCAAATGATTTGAACTCCTCCTTCGCACCCTCGACCAAATCATCTTTTTGTTTCTTAAAAAAGTCTACGATCTTTTTTGCTTGGAGGAGGATTTCCATTGTCTGTTCTATCTTTTCCAAGCCACCGTCCACAAGGTCATTTCGGGCAGCCTCGAATTGATCGGTAATATCTCCCCAGATATATCCCGGAAGAATTGGCTTATCCAGATCGTCCCACCGCTGTGCGAGTGTTGTCTCTAACAACGTATTCAGTGCCTCAATCAACGCGTCGGTCAATGGCGGTAGGTACTGCGGCTTCTGATTTCGAGTGAACCACCGAAGCCAGATGAAAATCGCTGTCATTGGTCTGAGGTTATTAATATCGCGGAGTCCTCTCAGAAACTGGAGATCCTCCGGTGAAGTCCATCCTTTCTTTGTGAATACAGTCTCAATAGTATAGATGAATCCTGCCATGAGCTCCGCAGTAATCGCTTCACCGATTGCCATCACTTTGTACGTGGCATCATCAAACCGCTGCAAGGAGCGGTTCGGATTCATCACCTCATTGGCGAATCGTAATCCGTGACACACTTCATCCCACTCGTGACCATGACGGGCAAGGACGCTGTAGGTGGAATCTTTGAACGCATTCTTGAACGTCAGGTTGATACTCGGCAGAAGATTGCGGACTTTTGTTTGAAGGGAGGGGAAGTTATTGAACACCCGGTCATGGTTTCCCACAACATACGTTACCGTTGTCTGTTTTCCATCGACGGACAAATTCCGTAACATACTGAGTAGTGCCTGAGCACTTGGTGTTGCCACTATGCGATCGAGGACATCGTTGAACTGTTTATCGATGGCGACGGTATTGGTGTTCATTGCCGTGATCGGATCCAGCGTTCCATTCCAGGGTCGATCTTCTTTCTTCGGGACTGAGGCTGCCCAGTAACTTGTGCGTACGAGATCGAAGATGTCTCCCAAGAGAACGATATGGAGATCGGTCGCTTCTTTTTCCTGGATTGCGATCCGAATTTCAGGTTCGAGGAGGTTCGTGAACGCGGTCGGATCGATGTTGATTGATGTTGAGCCGTCCGCAATGTGAAGGTCACTCAGTGCAACAAGCATAGATCATCTCCTATCTTCATTTGAAGTTTCAAACGTTTTTAGGTATGACAATCTTCTTTCTAATGATTCTTATCTCCCTTTGAGTCATCGTATCGATGGCTCGATAACAATCATGTCAGAATGGAGCAATAGAAGAAGGACGTTCGTTCCTCCTCTCCCATAGTTACCGTTGTATTATATCAAACCTCCCAGTAATTGTCAATAACGCAACCTAGGTTTCATCAATGACCCGATTAATTTGTCGTTTCTTCAAACCTGTGACTCTTTTTGTTCCAACGATAGAAGAGGATTCTGTGCTCGATTGATTGTCCCTTAAGGGTAACGTCATAGTCGGAGATGAGTTTGATAATATTCCCCGCCGGATCAGTCTCATGACTGATCCGCGAATCATACGTCGTTGTATCACCGGGTGATGTGGGATTGACCTCCCATCGATGATGTTGAATAACAGCCATCTCAACCAAATCGCTTCTCTCAAGCTTGTAATAATGGTAGACTATCTCCTCACGTGCTATTGAATCGGTGCAGCAGGGATTATTGTGCGATGTCGCAAATGCAATGCTCAGCGCTGGTTGCGCATCGATCTGCAGCGTGTCTTCGACGATGCCAATGCGGGTCAGCTCGGAACACGTGGTACAGGGTTTTCCATGGGGAATCGTACGCAAGGTCGATGAAGCGCTATCGATACTGAGTAACGCGAGTCTCTCATCGTAGAACTTATCGCCGTACTGTTTCGCACTCGAGTAGCACGTGTAGACGAGGAGAATATCTTGATGATTCTCGCTGACGTTTCGGAGATACATCACCCTCATCACCGACGAAGCTGTACGCTTTGCGCCTGACCCCCATTTGGAGATCATGGTGCGACAGGCGTTCCGGTAGCTCTTTGGCATGAGGTTAGAAAGAGTTTGCCCGATCTTTTCATCCAATATGTCGGGTTTCTCATGAAGAGAACCGAAATACTTTTTCAGCTCATCGTGTTGCTTCCCCTTGATTGTTACGTCGATGCGAGTTTGTGGGAGAGTGGTCTCAGCGAGAGAGATAGACGGCGAGAGCAACACAAAGGAAAAAAGAAGCAACGAACAGCACAACTTGGCGATGGTTGACATACAATAAGGTAACGTTTTTTGATCGAGATACTTGATTATGCGGTCGTAATATACAAAAAAAATATCCGTCGCGCGGTCAAGCACCCGGTGTCTCCAGAGAGAAGGTACACGATTATTTGTCGTCAACAGATTCGGAAAGCTGTTTCGTCTTTGCGAGCCAGGGAGTGAAAACATCGATCTGGAGGATGGAGTAATTTCCTTCAAGTACATTAACATCTTTAATATACGATTGATCTGCCCACTCTTTCGTTTGATGGAGGAGGTACTTGCCCGGCGCTACCTTGAAAAACGCTTGCCGAAGATCGTTGATGGTTGTAGAGAGAGTTATGACCCCCGAGGTGTCTTTTGAGTGTAGATTGCTGCGATTGTTCTTTGCTGTGAATCCTGAGGCAGAGTATTCTTGCATTCTCAAGGTATTGAGCGGGTATCGCCAGAGTTCTATTGTGGAAAATCGTGCGCGCAAGGGCTTGTTCTTTTTCACGCCTGTAAACTCTATCATAATTCCGGATGTTGCCCCAGTTTGGATAAACCGGGGGTTCCACAATTTCGCGTGATCGATTGGTGAGCGTTCTGCCGAAGGCACATCGTTCGAAACGGATGGTTCCTCTTGAAGGAAGCGGGAAGGAGAAACCGAGTCTGCCTTCGTGGTTTCCTTCGAAGAGTGTGAACAACCGATGATAGCGATCATGCATATCATCACACTATAGTGGCTCAAGAATTTCATTACCGGAGGAAGAATAGGGCACGTAAGAAACAACGCAGTATAGTGAAATCGTGGGAAGATTGCAATTGCAGGGATGCAAGAGGGGTAAAGCCTAAAGGTTTGTTGAGGGTTCCGCTCTCAAGAGTCCTTTAGAACCGCCCTTGTCGTTCAATGTGAGAACTAGTGATCCAATCGAATGGTCTAGAGTGTATGCGCAAAGAGTTGACAGAGTCGCCCCGCCATAACTCAATCAATGAGGGAAAGAACAAGGCTAGCGTCAAGGCGGTGAACGTGTTACTTGATCTCCATCGATACGATCTTTTTCTCGCCGCCGCGTTTTTGAAGATTGTACACGATCATGCCGCCGGGGGCATCTGCCACCACGGTGGCACTCTCGAGACCCTTCGACTGAATTCTCCAGTTCTGAACTCGCTGTGCTGTCCAGTTCTTTGCAGAATATTCCCGAGCTAACCTGGCGATCGTCCCGGTCTGGAAGGATGATTTCTCATAATCCGTGCTCAATGCCATGAACGATCGTCCAATCTCCTCACCGTCGATGCGAAGCTCGGTCCAGGCGATCGAGTGAGCAGCAGAGGGATCACCTTTCATGATTTTTTCAAACGTTGTCTGAGCGGTACCGATAAATTCTCTCTTGTCGAAATCGCAGCCGCTCGCAGCCAACAACACAACAAGGAACAATGTGAACGTTACGATTGCCTCTAGAAGGTACTTCATCATCCTTCTCCTTTATGATCGTGAACAAGCATTGTTTTCATCCTTCCGCGAATCAATATAAAAAATCGGCACACCGCGTCATTGAACGATATGCCGATTCGGTGCTACAGTATTTTCACGAGGATCCATATTATGAACAACCTGATGTTTCTCCACAGTTCGCACACTTGTAGCAGGAGCCGCTTCGCACCATAATGCTGCCACAGGCATGGCATGGTGGAGCGTCGGCTTGTGCTTTATACACTTCCTTTTCTGTACTTTCGCGGCTTGGGATGACAGCAATCTTCGGTTCGGTAATCGCGCCGGCAACTGCTATCTCGACGTTTTCCTCAATATTCTTCGGCAACTCATCCGGAGGGAGAAATTTTTTGCCCAGCCATCGGAAAATATAATCGAGCACTGACTTTGCGATCGGGACGTCTTTGTTTCCCGTGAAGCCGCTTGGTTCGAATCGCATATGCTGGAATTTTTCCACCAGGACGCGAAGAGGAACACCATACTGCAATGCCATCGACACCGACGTAGCGAATGCATCCATCAATCCGGAAATAGTCGATCCTTCCTTCGACATCGTGATGAAAATTTCACCCGGTGTGCCATCCTCATACAATCCCACCGTGATGTAACCCTCATGACCGGCAATCGAGAACTTGTGTGTTACGGCCTCTCGTTCGTCAGGCAATCTGCGACGAGTGGCTTTCTGTTTTGCTGCACCCACCAACTGCTCAAGACTTGTATTGAGCGGTTGCGTGCGCTTGCAACCGTCGCGGTAGATTGCGATCGCTTTCAATCCGAGGCGCCATGCTTCCACATACGTGGACGCGATATCATCGGTCGATACTTCCGTTGGCATGTTGACTGTTTTTGAAATTGCACCAGAGATATACGGTTGGACTGCTGCCATCATCTTCACGTGACCCATGTAGTGGATGGTGCGCTTGCCCTTCGCAGGCTTGAAGGCACAATCGAAGACCGGGAGATGTTCTTCCTTGAGATGTGGAGCGCCCTCGATCGTATCATTCTTATCGATATACGCGATGATGTGCTCGATCTGTTCGTCGATGTAGCCCAGCTTTTTCAATACGAGTGGAACAGTCTGGTTGACGATTTTCAGCAGCCCGCCGCCGACGAGCTTCTTATACTTTACGAGTGCAATATCCGGCTCCACGCCTGTGGTATCGCAATCCATCATGAACCCAATCGTGCCCGTTGGTGCGAGGACAGTTGCCTGAGAATTTCGGAAGCCGTATTCACGGCCGATGGCATATGTGTCATCCCACACTTTGCGTGCGGCTGTCAACAGACCTCCCGGTACATAACGATCCTCAATCCTATCGGCAGCGAGACCATGCATCTTCATCACTTTCAGCATCGGTTCGCGATTTTGCTGATATCCTTTAAATGGTCCCATCTCCTTCGCGATCAATGCAGACTGTTTATACGCTTGACCGCACATCAGGGCAGTGACTGCCGCTGCGTATGCGCGACCTTCATCGCTGTCATACGCGAGCCCGCGAGCCATAAGGAGAGCGCCGAGGTTCGCATAACCCAATCCCAAGGGGCGATAATCGTAACTATTCTGTGTAATCTTCGGTGTGGGATAGCTTGCGTTATCGACTTCGATCTCCTGTGCCGTGATTGTGATCGCTACCGCGTGACAAAATGATTCAATATCGAACTCACCATCGGCTGAGCGGAACTTCATGAGATTGAGCGACGCGAGATTACATGCCGTGTCATCAAGGAACATATACTCACTGCACGGATTTGATGAGTTAATGGGGGCAGTGTTTGAGCATGTATGCCAGTTGTTGATCGTCGTATGGAACTGCATTCCCGGATCACCACAAATCCACGCGGCATCTGCCATTTCTTTCATCAAGCTTCGTGCTTTACAGGTTTCCATCGCGTGGCCGTCGCGCACAGCTTTTGTGGTCCAAGGTTTATCGTCAACTACGGCGCGCATGAATTCGTCGGTCACCCGAACTGAATGATTTGCGTTCTGATAGAAGATAGAGTCATACGCACCACCGGGTACATTGAATCCGCCATCATACCCGGCGTCGATCAATGCCCATGCTTTCTTTTCTTCGCCGGCTTTGCAATGGATGAACTCATGAATATCCGGATGGTCAACGTTGAGGATGACCATCTTGGCAGCGCGTCGTGTTTTTCCGCCAGACTTGATCACGCCGGCGAACGCATCGTATCCTTTCATGAACGAAACAGGACCTGATGCTGTGCCGCCACTCGAGAGCCCTTCCTTCGACGAGCGAAGGGTGGAAAGATTTGAACCCGTTCCTGAACCCCACTTGAATAGACGTCCTTCAGTTCTCGCAAGCTCAAGAATGGATTCCATCGTGTCTTCCACGGAGTTGATAAAACACGCCGAACACTGCGGCTTCTCCTCGACGCCGACATTAAACCAGACGGGACTATTGAACGAGACGTACTTGTTCACGAGAAGATATGTGAGCTCAGCGTAAAATGTCTCTGCATCTTCCTCCGTCGCGAAGTAACCGCCTTTCTTGCCCCATGCTGTCATGGTGCGAGAAACGCGATCCACTAACTGACGTACGCTGGTTTCACGTTGTGAGGTGCCGAGCTTTCCATGAAAGTACTTAGACACGACAACATTCGTCGCGGTCATTGACCATGATTTTGGCACCTCTACATTTTTTTGTTCGAAGATTGTCTCGCCTTTTTCGTTGCTAATGACCGCCGTCCGAAATTCCCACTCGATTTCATCAAAGGGGTGAACATCAATCTTTGTGTAAAATCGTCTGAACGTCAGACCGCGTTTTTTGATTTGTGTTTCGGATCGTGCATAGGAGGGGGATCCAGTTTCCTCTCTTCCGCCAAGCATAGTCATCTCGGGGTTTGCCATTAATACCATCTCCTTCTTGATGTGTTTGGGTGATTACTGTAAATTGTGTTTCGCTCTCTGTAGAGAGAAACAGCGAATTTCTTTGTCAGTTCCTCAGCTAATGGAAATTTTCTTGATTGACGTGTATTTGAGTTCTCAACTTCTTCCTCTATAAAAAATACCAGATCGCGGCAGGATGCGAATCCTTTTTCGCTTCGCCCCCAATTGGTGAAGCGACATTGGTTTGGAATATATACAGTTAAGGATAAGAAGTCAAGTGAAAAATTATGAAATTTTTTTGACGCCATATTTTTCATGACCATTGAAAAGATTTTACTTGACACGAAATTGGGAAACAATGAACCCGAGTAAATTGCACCGACGATATACCGGTTAATGTGTCTTTTTATCGGAAAGATTTGGTGCCCTTGCATTTAACAGAGGGGGGTGGTATTTTGATCGGGCAAGTCATGGTTCTGATTGTCTTTTTAGCAGTGAAAGATGGGATATGCCGGTACTGACGCAGTTTTCTACTATCACAGAAATGTTCGATACCGTTGCACAGAAATTCCTCAATGAGAGCAAGGAGACCAAGCCGGTTCTGATGCATAAGGTAGACGGGACCTACAAAGGAATTTCTTATGCCGAATTGAAGGAGATGGTAGAGATGTTTGCTCTGGGGCTTGCCTCACTTGGTGTGCAACGTGGGGACACCATTGCGTTGGTCTCAGAGAATCGTCCGGAGTGGGTTGTTGCTGATCTCGGGATGACGAAACTTGGCGCCGTGAACGTTTCCATTTATCCAACATTGACTCCGAAACAGATTGAATTCATTCTTAACGACGCGGAAGTCAAGTTGGCTATCGTTTCCAACCAGTTACAGTTAAATAAAATCATGAAGGTTGTTGCCGATGTAAAGACGCTCCAGCGTATCGTTGTAATGTCCGAGAAAGCTGTGACTGAAGATCCCCGACTGCTCTTATTCTCTGCTGTTCTCGAAAAGGGAAAGGAATTCGGACGGCGTCATGCCGGTTTTCTTCAGAATGAAATTCGGAAGGTGAAAGCGGAAGACTTGCTCACACTAATCTATACTTCTGGAACAACAGGCAATCCCAAAGGTGTGATGTTATCTCATGGAAATCTCGTCAGCAACATCAAGGCGACCGTCGTTGGGATTCCATTCACACATGACGACATCCTGTTGTCATTTCTTCCGCTTTGCCATTCCTACGAACGGATGGCCGGTTACTACACGGCGATGGCATGCGGCGCAACCATCGCCTATGCAGAAAGCATTGAGACCGTGAGAGAAAATTTATTGGAAGTTCGGCCAACGGTCGTGACAACAGTGCCGAGGCTGTTTGAGCGCATCTATCATCGATTGATGAAGCAAATCAAAGAGGCTCCGCGATTTCGACGCACGATTTTTGACGTGGCAATTAACGTTGGTCGAGAATATAGGCGTACACGAAAGCGCGGGATCCCCTCGTTTTTTCTTTCCCTCCAATGCAAGATTGCGGACAAGCTAGTGTTTAGCAAAATCAGAGAACGCACCGGCGGGCGCATACGGTTTTTTGCGTCTGGTGGTGCAGCGTTGTCGCCGGAACTTGGTAAGTTCTTCGAGGCGGTCGGGATTCAAATCATTGAAGGGTACGGGATGACAGAATCTTCGCCAGTCATCAGCGTTAACCGTCTCGATGATTATAAATTTGGCACAGTCGGAAAGCCAATACCGAGTGTTGAAGTGAAGATTGCAGATGATGGAGAGATCCTTGTTCGTGGTCCCAACGTCATGATGGGTTATTGGAAGAATCCCCAGGCAACCAAAGAGGCAATCGATGATGGAAAGTGGCTCCATACCGGCGACATTGGTCTGATCGATGATGAGGGTTTTCTCAAGATCACCGACCGGAAGAAAGATTTGTTCGTCAGCTCGGGAGGTAAAAATATTGCACCGCAGCACATCGAGAATCTCTTCCTTCTGAGTGAACTGATCGATCAGTTTGTGCTCATCGGCGACGGGAAAATGTTCCTGACCGCTTTGATTGTTCCGAGCTTCGGTCTTCTGAAAGAGTACGCGTCGAAGCACTCAATCATCTATCAAGACATCGAACATCTTGTGAACACTGCAGCGATCTACAGATATTTCGAGGAAGAGGTCGGAAAAATTCAGAAAGACCTTGCCAATTATGAGCGAGTCCGGAAATTTACTCTCCTCAGCCACGTACTTACGATCGAGACCGGAGAGCTGGCGCCCACACTCAAAGTGCGCAGGAAGGTCGTTGAGGAACGATATAAGCATCTCATTGACAAAATGTATGACGCAACAAGCCAATCTTGTGCTTGACAATTGGGGAGAAATTGGGTATTATTAATGGAATTTTTTTAAAACAACTGACCAATGATGAGTTCATTGTTAACTGAATTCAGGGGGTGTCCATGAATTCAACGTATTCCATTGCAGTAAATTCTCGCGCGGGGATTGTCTCTGAGGGCTTATGGTTGAGGAGCAAAGCGTGGGATCTGACGTTCATTAGCTTGAGTGCGGGACTTGTAGCCGTTCCCATCCTTACCTTCATGTTCGCGAATGAGGCGACACCGTATATCAATCGTTTCTTAGCTGCGATCGGTATTCACTATATCTGGGATGCGGATGCGAGTCGCAATCTCGTGAATGGAATGATCGCTCTCTTCATCGGTGGACCCCACATGTACGCTACCTACACGCGGACGGCGCTCGATAAGAATTTCTCGCGCAAGCATAAAACGCTTCTCGCCTTCTCCATGCTCATCCCGATTGGTGTGGTGTATTTTGGAGTTAACCATTTCCAATTCTTGATCACTTTTTTCTTTTTCTGGGCATCGATCCACATTCTCCACCAAGCGGCATTCATTGTTGAGTGCTATAACAAGAGAGGTTCACGGACGCTCTCGTGGTCTTCAAGACTAATCGACTATGCGGTGCTTTTCTCCGCCCTCTATCCTATTGCAACGTATAAGTTTATCCATGAGGATTTCTGGATTGGTTCTAACAAGATCCTCTACCCCGATTTCCTGAAATCCGAGTATGTCTTTTATCTCATCACTGCATTTTTCGTTGCCTCTGTCATTCTGTTCATCTGGAAGACTGCTGCCGAGGTACGTGCAGGCATCGCGCATTATCCCAAAATCATTCTTATCTCGCTTACGGCGACTGTCGCATTTTTTATTCCTGCATTTCCTAATCTCGATGTGGCATTTCAGGGATTTAATGCGTGGCATTCTTTTCAATACCTGGGCTTGACCTATTACATTAACCGGTTGAGGCATGAACGCGGTGAGATCGGGACGAAGTTCATCGACAAGATGTCGGAAGACGGAAGAACATGGAGGTATTATTTCTTCAATGTTGGATTGACGGTATTGGCGGTGTCGGTGATCGCACTCCTGATTTATATGAGTCCGACACTCGGACTTTCGTTTGATCAATGCTATTACATTGTGGTGCTCTCGTTTCTTTTGATGCATTATCTTCATGACCATTTCTTGTTCACGAAGCCCGAAGAAATCTTGCTCGCTTAATAGTCGAAGCAACAAATTGTGAAGCCCAATTCTGGAAAAGAGGATTGGGCTTTTCTATTCTTGACTCACTTGAACGATAGACCTTTTGAGGAATTCTCTTAAACAGATATTGCTTCGATGTAATGCATGGCTCGAAACAACCGCCGAGCAGCCGCGTGCACTCTGGGCATTGTTTGGTATGGCGTTCATCGAGGCATCATTGTTCCCTCTCTCTGTTGATGTGCCGCTCGTCGCGCTCGGAACTGCTGCGCCTAGAAGGGCATTTCGTTTCGCGCTCGCGGTAACGGCTGGATCATTCGCAGGCGGATATCTCGGCTACTATATCGGAGCGGAATTCTACGTCGTGGTTGGGAAACCGCTTTTCGTTTCTCTCGGCATGATTGATAAGGTTGAACGTGTTCTGCGGATGTATCACCAGCATGGCATCGGAACGTTGATGGTTGCCGGATTTATACCTCTTCCGTATATTACGTTCACTATTACCGCTGGATTCCAAAAGACCATAGATCTCTGGATGCTCACAATGGGTGCATTGGTTGGTCGGTCGCTCCGCTTTCTCCCGATCGGTCTTGTCTTGTATTATCGGGGACGCGAAGCAAAAAGGTATCTTGAAAAATACTTTGAGGTCGTCTCGATTGCATTCCTTTGTGTTCTTGTGATCGGGTTTTTTGTATTCCGATGGCTCTTCTAAGACATACTGCAAAACGTGTTGTGAGCCTATCGCGAGTTCTTTCAAAATCAGGCTACACCTCCCGATCCGGAGCAGAACAATTGATCCGTGAGGGGCATGTCAAAGTCAATCATAAAGTCGTGAGAAATCCTTCATACCGTTGTGCGATGGAGGAGGATGTCGTAACTGTCGATGGCAAGCGATTGGGCAAGAAAGATTGTGTCTACATCATGATGAATAAACCGGCCGGTGTAGTCACCACTCGATCCGATGAACACATGCGAAAGACGGTGTACGACATTCTTGGCGACGTGGGTCGGTATGTATTCCCCGTGGGAAGACTTGACAAAGATACCTCGGGACTCCTGATTTTCACCAACGACAATCGGTTTGGTGAGCGACTAACCAGCCCGAACTCCAAAGTCCCAAAAACGTATAGAGTGCGACTTGATCGACAGATGAAACCTCAAGACATCTTGGTGATCGAGAAGGGAATGAATCTGATGAACGAACGACTGATGCCTGCGAGCGTTAAAATTCTTGATGCCACGGAAATTGAGATGACAATCGTTGAAGGGAAAAATCGCCAGGTGCGCCGGATGTGTGAAGCGCTTGGGTATGAAGTACGTTCATTAACTCGTGTAAAGATTGGAGGGTATTATCAGAGAGATTTGGGGCCGGGGCAATGGAAGTACCTATCGAAGGATGACCTTGAGAAACTAAACTCCCGATAGAATAAATAAGAGGAGATAAGCTTATGTCATTGCGAGAACTAATTGAGAATTACTACGATCCAGAATCAACAAGGGATCACTGTGAACTGACCCCTTTGCGCCGGACGGTAAGAATGGTTAAGTTGGGCGGAAAGGAGAATCGTGGTTATGGGTCGACGGCGATTTACAAAGGAATTGAAGATAGAAGTTGTCCAAGAGGTAGAGTCTGGGTTACCATTG
>JACOSX010000067.1 GCA_016178625.1 Ignavibacteria bacterium | reverse complement strand
GCCAGTAGAGATTTCAAGCAAGCCGCTAGCATTGTTGATGTTGCCGGCGTGAAGGTAGGCGGGAAGAATGTTGTGGTGATGGCCGGACCATGTTCCGTGGAGACCGAAGACCAACTGATGATGACTGCCGCTGCCGTTAAAGCTTCAGGAGCGACACTGCTTCGCGGTGGAGCATACAAACCCAGAACGAGTCCGTATGCATTTCAGGGCTTAGGCGAAGATGGGTTGAAGTTGCTCGCAAAGGCAAAAGAGAAAACCGGACTCGGTATCGTGACGGAGGTAATGGAATCATCCGAGGTGGAACTTGTGGCGGAGTATGCAGATCTTCTCCAGGTCGGTGCGCGGAACATGCAGAATACGAAACTCCTTCGGTCGCTTTCGAAAATCAAGAAGCCGATTTTATTGAAACGAAATTTTTCCGCGACGCTCAACGAATTTTTGATGAGCGCTGAATACGTGCTTTCCGGCGGCAACGATCAGGTGATCCTCTGCGAGCGGGGGATACGGACCTTCGTTGAATACACGCGCAATACGCTTGACCTCAATATCGTGCCCGCTGTGAAACAACTCTCGCACCTACCGATCATTGTCGATCCCAGCCACGGCACCGGTCGGCACGATCTCATCATCCCGATGAGCCGTGCAGCGGTAGCCTGTGGTGCAGACGGATTGATTGTTGAAGTGCATCCCGATCCTGCCAAGGCGTACTCGGACGGAGATCAGTCGCTTACGCCACAGGCGTTTCAGCAATTGATGAAAGAAGTGAAGACGATTGCTGTAGCCATCGGGCGAGCATTAAACTAATTCCCCCTATTTAATAAGAATAAGTTTCTTTGTTTCGACGAACTTGCCTGCAATGAGCCGATAGAAATAAACACCGGTTGGCTTGTTGGACGCATCCCAGTTTACCGTTTTGTATCCTCCGTCTTTAATCCCGTCCACCAACACTGCTACTTCCTGCCCGAGCACGTCGTAGACTTTGAGTGTAACGTGTGAAGCCTTCGGCAGTTCAAATCGTATCGTTGTGACAGGGTTGAACGGGTTGGGATAATTTTGATACAACCGGTACCCGGTGGGGAGGTTTGTCAATTCATTTTCAACTCCTGTTACAGCATCACCACACTTTCCGAGGTTCGTTTGCACGAGAGCAATGTCTTGTGCATCGACGATCCCGTCACCGTTGATGTCGCTCGATGGTACGACGGTTGCAAACCGTCCGCCCATCCCGCTGTCCGCGCGAACTTTGTCCAAGTCAGCCTGATTAATACAATCGTTGCCATCGACATCTCCCAATGTCAGTGTGAGCGCGTCAGCGCTTGTACCTTCGGCAGTCATCTTGGAAAACGGACCGATGGTCATGCCATCAGATGCATCGATGTTGATACGTTTGCTTAAGAAGCTGGGGAGCTTGATGTCTACGCGCCAGGTTGTGTCAGGACCGAGAATAGGGATGTCAACCTCATATCGGTCTGAAATAGGGATGACATCCGAGTAGAGTAGGTTTCCGTTCGTGCGATTGTACACGTTCACTTTCGCACCTGAGATCGTTGACGGAAACCACTGATAAGGACTTAGGTCCAGTTTCACCCGCACGTGTGGAGCCATCGCCAGAGCGAAGTGTCTGACCATGGGAATGAATCGATTCCTTATTCCCCACAAGAAAAGATCCTTCTGATTTTGCGTCGCGACTCCGCTGTCTGCCATGTTCGCGGACACATCAATTCCATCCGCCATGCTTACAAGGTTGTTCCCCGCATTGAGCAGCCGTAGATGACCAAATCCTTTCATGTCGGTGGCGAGACCTCTTAGCGATTGGCTCAGCAGCTTAAAGGGTTGCGAGCTGGAAACCATCCCGTTGAGGAACATGCTAAAGATGCTATTGGAAGCGCCCGACATTTTGTTGATATGTGCTTTCATAGAATCGAGGACGGACGCCGGTTCATGACGATTCACGGAATCAATTTCCGATTTGAATTGATTCAGGAAGATGTTTGCGTACAAAAATCCGAATGCCATCCGCTGAAGTGTCGTGTCGAAGCCGCTGATTGGTCGGAGGGAGGGATCGCTGTATATCTGTAGATATTCATGGATGTAGAGAAATACGCTTGTGAAATCATCCGCTTGTCGGAATGTTTTACCAGAATCATCAGAGTTTCTCACTTCAAATTGTGTCGGAGGAGTGACAGCAGAATCTGGTCGGTTGGGGGGTGGACCTTTGATATTGCCTGTGTCTGGTGGCGGTGGAATTGTTGTGAACTGCCACCCCCAGAATCCGGGGAAGATCCCATCCGGTAGCCATCCTGTCAGCGGTGCGCATCCGATGAGCCCCGGATTTGGTGGGATCCACATTCGCAACTCCATCAGTCGGTCGATGCGTTTGTTAAACTTACACACGATCAAGCGATACTGAATTTGCTGAGTAGGGATGCAGCACCACCGCGCCCAACATGTTGGCCGCGCAGGGTTCCCTCCGAAAACCCATGGGGTGTAGTTCGCGTTCAACGGTTTTGTTTCGGCAAGAATCTTGAGGGCACAGAATGGTGGTCCGGCCCCGGGAGGAGGAAGGGGAAGCAAGGTGATGTCACCAGGATTGATATTGCCGATGTTATTGCCACCTCCATCAGTCCAGTAGCCACTGGCAAATGCGAGAGGACCATTGTCCGTCTCTGCGATGAGAGTTACCGCGGACCCGGCAGAAACGCATGCCGCTGGCCAAACGATCACCGCAGAATCGGATGGGGTGCCATTCGTTGGAACGTTGGGGTAAAAGCAGGAGAGCGCAACCACGGCGACAGAATCAACCCGCAAACTCCCACCCGTTCCCGTGAAGGTCAGGTGCAAGTCAGCGGCGGCTAAGCCAGTATTGTTGGTGACCGTAACGAACTTTGAATCGCCTCCGTACATCGGTGATAAAGAACAGAAGAGAGCGAGCGCGAAGAAAAGTATTGCGTGAAGCGCCACACTCGTAAACGAAAGAACGCGTAGAAATGTGCGCATGATGCGACTCCTTATGAATTGTGGAAATGTATTGTGATTAGGTTACTCCAATATTGCTTATCTCAGCGGACGTCGCTGCATAGCAATCTCCCTCTTGGAATTGTCCTTCCCACGACGACCGCTTGGAACAAAAGAGTTATCTCTTGAAACGAAGGGAATGCTTCTCCCGTTAGAATTGAATCATACCGAACAAAGCGGGACGTGTGCGTTCGGTGATGTGCTGTGATATCAGTAAAGAAGTGATGTGGAAATATATAGAATAGACGGTTACTTGTCAATAGCGATTTTGATTCAATGTGAATAATCGTGGTGGCTAAGTCCGGGGAAGCAATTTCTTGATTTTCAGGCTCGAATTCATTACGTTCCTCTCGAAACGATGATGAACGCCTCTATTCTTAAGCGGATGCGAGCGATCGTCGGGTCTGAGAACGTTCTCGATTCTCTCGAATCCCGCATCGCTTATTCCTACGATGCAACGGCGATGAAGCCGCAGCTTCCCGAAGTGGTCGTCCGTCCATCAACTGCAGAACAAATTTCTGAAATCGTCAAGCTTGCCAATGAAGAAAACTTCCCCATTGTCCCTCGCGGCTCAGGCACCGGACTCAGCGGAGGAGCGCTGCCGCTGGAGAATTCCATCGTCCTCCTCACCAATCACTGGAACCACATCCTCGAGATCGATCAGGAGAATTTGACAGTCGCGGTCGAGCCGGGTGTTATCACAGCCAATCTTCACGCAGCAGTCGAGAAGCTCGGCTTCCTCTATCCGCCCGATCCCGGAAGCTCGAGTATCTGCACGGTCGGCGGCAACGTCGCGGAAAACTCGGGGGGGTTACGTGGGCTCAAATATGGTGTCACCAAGAACTATGTTCTCGGCTTGGAAGTAGTATTGCCGACAGGTGAGATCCTCCACACCGGCGGAAAGTCAGTCAAAGATGTCGCAGGCTACGATCTCAAAAGTGTTCTTGTCGGCTCGGAGGGAACGCTGGGGATATTCACGAAGATTTTGTTGAAGATGATCCCCAAACCTGAAGCATACAAAACGATGCTCGCCTTTTATTCTTCGATGGATGACGCAGCGAAAACGGTCTCTGCGATTATTGCAGCGAAGATAACACCCGCGATGCTGGAATTCCTGGACAACACGACGATCCGGTGTGTGGAAGATTATGCCCATCTCGGTCTCCCCATCGAATCAGAGGCGATCCTGCTGATCGAAGTTGATGGGAGGAACGTTGTCGTCGAAGAGGATGCCGTGCTCATCGCTGAGATATGCAAGAAGCATCATGCGACCTCGATCAAGGTCGCGCAAGACGAACGGGAATCGACTCGGCTGAAGGTTGCACGCCGATCAGCATTCACTTCACTTGCACGAGTGAAGCCAACGACGATCATGGAAGATGTTGCTGTTCCTCGCGCAGACCTTGCCCGATTAGTTGAACGCATCCGTGAGATCGGAAAGAAGAATGATGTCATGATCGGGAACTTCGGTCACGCTGGTGATGGCAATCTCCACCCGAACTATATGACTGACGAGCGGGATAAAGAAGCCTTCGCACGCGCTGAGAAGACCGTCTTCGAGGTAGAGGAAGCTGCGATCGAAATGGGTGGGACAATCACTGGTGAGCATGGCGTAGGCCTCTACAAGAAACGCTTGCTGGAAAAAATGGTCGGCTCTCCATCTGTCCAGATGATGCGGACGTTAAAGCAGATGATGGACCCGAACAATATTCTGAACCCCGGAAAAGTCTTTGATCTCAAGCCGAAATGCGAAGGACGGCTGCCGAGGGATCGAGATCAGATTAAGAAGTTTGAAGAAGTGGCGTGGATATGAATCAATTCAAAAAGTAAAATTCAAAAGTAAAATGTGCGCGCTACTTAAAGAGTCCTACTCTTTTGATGCATATCGCATATCGCACATCTGACATCCACCCATGTCTATCATCGGCATCCACCATCTAACCGCTGTTTGCTCCAACGCGCAACGCACGCTTGAGTTCTACGCGAAGATCCTCGGATTGCGTCTCGTGAAGAAGACCGTGAACTTCGATGATCCCGGCGTGTACCATCTGTACTTCGGCGATGAGACTGGCAAGCCGGGTACATTGATTACGTTCTTCGAGTGGTCGAGCCTGCCGAAAGGGCACTGGGGCATCGGCACGACACACCACCTCGCTCTCGTCGTGGAATCTTCCGAGGCACAGCTCAAATGGAAGCGATGGCTTATTGATCATAAGATCGGCGTGACAGGTCCATACAATCGAAAGTATTTCACTTCGATTTACTTTGAAGACCCCGACGGATTAATTCTTGAAATCGCAACACGTCTTCCGGGCTGGACAGTTGATGAAGATGCAAGTGAGCTCGGCAGTAAGATGATCAGTCCGCCAATTGAATTGACTCGCTTCGGTCGGAAGGAGGAGGAGATCGCACGACTCATGTGGATTACCCCCGTTAAGGAGATTACATCCGATATGCGTCTCTTGGGTCTGCATCATATCACTGCGATCTCATCGAACATAGATGAGACGACAGAATTCTATGCTGAAACGCTCGGCATGAGGCTTGTGAAACGCACCGTCAACTATGATGACACGACATCGCCTCACTATTATTTCGGTGTTGGTGACGGAAACCCGGGAACCATCATCACCTATTTCGGTTATCCGCCGGAGAAAATGCGGCGGGGACAAATCGGTACTGGCATGACGCATCATGTTGCTTTTGCCGTGGGAAATGCAGAAATTCAACTCCAGTGGCGAACAAAGCTTGTAAAAGCTGGCGTGCAAGTCACGCCGGTGATGGATCGGGTCTATTTCAAGTCGATTTACTTTCAGGATCCTGATGGACATATTCTTGAAATTGCGACGCTCGGACCAGGATTTCTGATCGATGAAGAAAAGGAGAAGCTTGGAACAACCTTGAAGTTGCCGGCATGGTTGGAGAATGACAGAAAAAGAATTGAAGAATCATTAACGCCCATCGAACAGGTATGAAACATTTGCATTGAGTCGATGAATCTTATCCAAACCACACTCATCCATAAAGTGCTTCAGCCCAAGAAGAAAAGTTCAGGGAAGAGTCCAACCCTGATTTTGCTTCATGGACGCGGGGCGAATGAGGACGATCTTCTCGGACTTGCGGAATATCTTGACGAACGGCTGCTCCTCATCAGTGCACGGGCACCGTTTGCTTTTCAATATGGCGGCGGATTCACGTGGTACGAAATAGAGGAAGTGGGCAAGCCAGAGCCGAAGATGTTCGCAGAGAGTTATAGCAAACTATCACAATTCTTCGACGATGTGAAGGGAGCCTATCCCGTCGATCCCGCCCGAGTAATCTTTTGCGGTTTCAGTATGGGAACGATGATGTCGTATTCGATTGCGCTCACGAAGCCGGAAGCTATCGTGGGAGTGATTGCCAACAGTGGGTATGTTCCTGAAGACACAGAGTTGCAGTTTCAGTGGGACAAAGTCAAAGGCAAACCTTTTCTTGTCTCTCACGGTCTGTACGATCCGGTTATACCTGTAGCATTCGGTCGTAGGGCAAAGGAGTTGCTGAATAACGCTCATGCCTCGGTCACCTATCGAGAGTACGAGATGGGACATCAAATCAGTGAGGAAAGCCTTAATGATATGATGCAGTGGCTGACGAAGCACATCTGATCGATGAACATTAATAACTGATGCGATGCAGGTACGACCACTATGGTCGGTAAGAGTAACATCGTAGTGAACTTATCCTTCTCCCTTACTCTTCGGCCAAAAATCCGAAATCTAAAGAATGATTCCCCTCCGCGACGCTAATCCATCGAACACAGTCCCTTTTGTCAACTACACGCTGATTGTTGTCAACGTCGTGGTGTTTCTGTTCGAAGTCTCGCTTGGGCGGCACTTCCAGAATTTGATCTTCACATTCGGTGTTGTCCCCGCTCGCATGTTTGGTGAGAATCAATCACTATACTTGGGCGTATCGACAGTCATCCCACTGTTTACTTCGATGTTCCTGCACGGAGGATGGCTCCATCTTCTCGGCAACATGCTGTTCCTCTATGTGTTCGGTGATAACGTTGAAGACCGATTCGGACACGCGAAATATCTTGTGTTTTATTTGCTCGCGGGTATTGCAGCTGCTTTGACGCAGGCATTCATCAACACAAGATCAGAGGTTCCAATGGTAGGAGCGAGCGGCGCAATCGCAGGTATCCTCGGTGCCTATATTCTCATGTTCCCCACGGCAAAAGTTTCCACGCTCATTCCAATTTTTTTCTTTTTTCAGATTGTTGAATTACCCGCGTTCCTGTTCCTGGGTATCTGGTTTCTCATGCAGATCTTTAGCGGAGTGATGACGCTCGGCATTGGTGGAGACGCCGGTGGGGTTGCATGGTGGGCACATATTGGTGGATTTGCGATTGGTGTGGTAATGGTTCCACTCCTGAAGAAGCGGAGATGGAAATGAGTGACGCGACGCTCCGGCACATCGATGACGTGCTCAGTCATTGCATCCATTGCGGCATGTGTTTGCCTGTTTGCCCTACTTACGCGATGACGTATCAAGAACAGTCATCTCCTCGCGGAAGGATTCGTCTCATCAGGTCTCTTCACGACGGCTCGCTCCAATTGTCTGATGAATTCGTAAACGAGATGTATTTCTGTTTGGACTGTCAGGCGTGCCAGACCGCCTGCCCTGCGGGAGTGCAGTACGGATCGCTTGTGGAAGATGCCCGCCACATTATTTCGCAGCAAGGACAGGAACCACTTTCGCTACGGCTTTTCAAGAAACTTTTTCTTCGAGGAGTTCTTGCTTCCAAGTCTCGCACGAAGATGGCAGCGCGATTGATGAAGCTCTATTTCAAGAGTGGACTACAGGATGCAGTTGATCAATCCGGAATCTTGAGTTTGTTTTCTGATCGCATCCACGCGAAACACCAATTGTTGCCTCAGGTGAGTGATGAATTCTTTGACGATGATGTGCCCGAAGTAATCTCTCCAAAAGGCAAACCACTCGGTCGCGTTGCGTTTCTTTCAGGCTGTATCATGAATGTTGCCTTTCCGTCCATCCATCGCGATGCGGTTGGTGTTCTCGTCAAGGCGGGGTACGAGGTGGTGATTCCGAAGGAGCAAGTCTGCTGTGGTTCGTTGCATGGTCACAATGGCGATGTTGAGGGGGCGAAATCTCTCGCTCGGAACAATATTGAAGCGTTTGAGAAACACAATTACGAAGCTTTGATTGTCGACTCTGCTGGGTGCGGCGCATTCTTGAAGGAGTATGGGAGACTGTTCGCAGACGATGCCGAATACGCGTCAAGGGCAGCCGAAATATCAAAAAAAAGCAAAGATGTCACGGAGTTCCTCGCAGGGATAGAACTTCCGAAGCCGATCACATCGCTCAATAAACGCGTTACCTATCATGATGCTTGCCATCTCGTGCACACACAGAAGATCAGTCACGAGCCGCGGCGATTGATTACATCGATTCCGGGGGTCGAGTTCGTTGAGCTTCCCGAGTCGACGTGGTGCTGCGGCAGTGCAGGCATCTATAACATTGTCCGCTTCGACGATTCAATGAAACTCCTCGAGCGCAAGATGGAAAATCTCGCCTCGACTCATGCAGATATCGTTGCAACGGCAAATCCGGGCTGCCATCTCCAGCTTCACTATGGCATCAAGAAGTTTGGATTGAAGATGGAGGTGATGCACCCTGTGAGTTTGCTTGCGAGAGCGTATTTGGCTCGTCTTGATTGAAAGGTTAACCGAGTGTGACAGAGCGTGCCCAAATCCTTCTCTTCAATAATCATCATGCATCCTCATTGCAGCCATATCTTGACAGTCATTCCAAATTGGGGTATATTTGCGGGAAATATTTTGTTCCACATTCGTCTCTCACAGTGAAAAAGGAGGGTACATGCCAGTCCTACGAGTAAGTTTTCTTGTTGTCTTCTTTTCAATCATCCTTACAAGCACGAGCCTCGTTGCTCAGGACAACCTTCGATCTCAGTTGTTTGGTGAGGCAGACCAGGTGATGAATCAGGCGAAGGAAAAGAAAGCGGACATCTACGCACCGAAGAGTTTCGAAAAGGCGATGAGCTATTACGCCGAAGCGGATGACGCATACAAGAAGGGTAAGAGCATAGAAGACATCCGGGAGAAGATCAAGAATGCCGCCGCGTACTTTGCCAAATCGGTTGATGCATGCAAGCTTGCGGAAGTCACATTCAGCAAGACGATGTCGGCGCGAACGGATGCCAACAGTGCCGGCGCGCCCAAGGTGTCCGGCGAACTCTGGACGAAGGCGGAGGTGAAATTCAGAAAGGCTGCTCTTGCTCTGGAAGATGGAGATGTCGGCGACGCGCGTCAATCTGCGGGAGAAGCTGAAGATATTTATCGCACGGCTGAGTTGGAAGCAATCAAGGCAAATTTTCTATCGCCTGCACGCGCGTTGCTTGCACGCGCAGACGCTTTAAGTGTGAAGGATCATGCGCCAAAAACGCTTGAGAAAGCGGAACGGCTTGCAACTCGCGCAGAGGAGCTGCTCAAGCAGAACCGATACGACACCGACGAAGCGCGCCAGTACGCGCAAGAAGCGAAGTATGAAGCGGCGCACGCGATCTATCTCCATGAAACGATCAAGAAAATGAAGCAAGCCGATGAGAGTTTTGAAGATGCGATGCTCTCGGCGGAATCGCAGTTCCAGATTGTCGCGGGTGCGCTGGGATTTCTCTCGCGCTTTGATAGCGGATACGCGAGACCCGTCGCGAATGCCCTCGCTGCAATCAAAGAACGGGATGCCAAAGTGAACAAGAACTCCGATGCCCTCCTGCAGGCTGCGGAAACGATCAGGCAGAAAGAAACCGAGATTGATAACCTCAAACAGCAGGTAACATTGATGGAGAGAAGACTCGGCACGCTCTCCGAAGCTGAGAGGCGGCTGCAAGACGAAGGCAAGGAGCTTCAGCGGAAGATCGATGTGCACCACCAACAGGAGCAGACAGTCCAGCAAGTTGCTGGAATGTTCACCGAGGATGAAGGAAAAGTGTTACGCGACGGTAATAATATCGTCCTCCGGTTATATGGCTTGACCTTCCCTGTCGGGAAAAGCACCATCGAAGCGGAGTTCTATGGTTTGTTGACGAAGGTTCAAGAGGCGATTAAGAAATTCCCGCATTGCAGAATCACTATTGAGGGTCATACCGATTCACAGGGGAGCGATGATGCGAACCAAACGCTCTCGGAGAGCCGTGCAAAAGCCGTCGCTGAGTACCTGATGGCGAACATGGGAGTAGAAATACCTGTGGAACATCAAGGCTACGGGGAGAGCCGTCCTGTTGCAACCAACGACACTCCGGAAGGCAGAGTCAAGAACCGCCGGATCGATCTGGTGATCACGCCTGAGTGGTCGGCGGCAGGGAGGTGAAATCAATAAAGAAAAAGGCGATTATATTATGACCGTAAGCAGTAATATCAATCACACAACCACAGGAGAACACTTTGAACGGTCTAGTCAAAGAACTCGAAGGTCGTTACTACTTCAACCCACTGAAAAGGAAGTTCGAGAAGGAGGCTCAGGAGGTCGGTCTCACTCAAGCAATGAACCGTTTGACCGACATAATGCAGGGTAGCATTCCCGAAGTCGGCAAACTCATTCAGAAAAGAATCGATCAGGGAGTAATCAATGACTTCGACCAGGCGAGCAAGACAGTTGCTGGGAACGCCTTTCAAGGGCTCGTTGCCTACACACTCATCAGACACCAGCAGGTAGGTATTCTTTCAGAAGATATTGAGATTACGCTCAAGCGGAAGCGACATCGCATCGTTAACGAATACGCCACGATCAAGGTTGGCAAGGATATCCAGAAGCCAGACATCGATTTGTTGATTTATAGCAAGGCTCATACTCTTGAGAAACCTGTCATCATATACTCAATGAAAACTTCTCTTCGTGAACGTGTTGGACAAACTTACAAATGGAAACTTTTGATGGACATTGCCACTGCCGATGATTGCCAATCCATCAAAACAAAGTATGAACTCTCCTACCAAGCGCAGGTAAACTTCAAGGTTGGTTTCATCACAACTAACTTCTACAAAGAAATAACTAACCCCCAACAACAAGGAATGCTACGTTTCTTTGACTTTGTTTATATTACCAAAGCAGGCGATTGGGGCGGGCGGGTTCGGAATTCCTTGAGTGAATCGGGTCATAGTTTTTATTCGGGCGTTCCCCCACCCAAAAGCTGGGTGGGGTCGGGCTGCTTCGGGGTTCGCTTTGCTCCCGTGCTTCGCACCTCACTTCGTTCGCCCTTCGCATCCCTAACGCAAAAGCATCTCCTTTTTTCTGCAATCAGTTTGAGTTTTATTCTTTTTAAGGAGAAGAATTATGCTAAACAGAAAAGTCGTTAAAGAATTCTTAAGCCAACGTCTTCGGGATTCTGCAATCAAGCTACCAAGCAATATCAGCACTGAAGATCTTGTGGAAGCTTTCTGCCACTATGTTGAGGACGATTATTATGATTGGCTGAAAGACAATTTCAATACATTCTTTCAACAAGATAGCCAAAACAAAATAAAGCATCCCCGCAGCAAGCTGCGGGGTATTAAGAGCTTAGCCCAAATTCTCCGTCATTCCGAAATGCTTTTGTTCGGAATCTAAACGCAGGGCTACGCTGATTGGCAACGCTTGGATGCTGAACAAAAGCATTTCAGCATGACGAGGCCAAAAAGAACGAAGCAAGCTTCGGGGTATTAAACCCGAAGGGAATAAAATACGACACGTGGTGCGGCGAGACGTTATCCATCAATTGCATAACTCAAAGTATGAAAATCTTAACAAGGGTTATCCTCATTATTCTTATTCAGAGTGGGTGGTTGTTGGCTCAAGAGAGGGAGTGGTCTATCAGCCTCATGGGAGGCAAAGAGGTATCTAAAGTTTCCCTCGTAACAGTTCGTGAGGATTCATTAATCATTCTTCAGCCTGGTAAATTGCGAAGTGTTTCGGTCGATTCAATTGTCAAGATTGGTTTTGATGAGCGTGGCTCAAGAGCCGTTCAAGGTTGTGCTGTAGGAGTGGTTGCTGCATTCATACGATATGCATCAGATGAGTACCGATGGTAAAGTAACTCTGATCGGATCGCTTTTAGTCAAAGAAGGGAAAGCGCCTTTTCGCGCATCAGGTGTGCAAGATATTGTCTATCTGAAAAACGGAAGTATCATCAAAGGCAATGTTGTGAATTTGATACCCGATAGCACTGTCAAGATATTGACAGCGGACAGCAGTGTGTTTATCTGTAGAATGGCAGAGGTCGAAAGGATCACCAAGGATAGCACGCATGGTTTGTCTTCATTTTCTCTACGAGCGCAAGGTCCACCTCGAGTTTCTTCTCCGCCCCCATTTAAGTTCAGTCTTCGTGCCGGTGTCGCAGCGCCAACTGGAAACTTTGCAGCGACGGATAGCACCGGAGGCGCAGCACAAACGGGATTTTTGCTTGGCGGCAACTTGCGCCTTGCTGTAGACTTAACCCTGGATTGGATGACAGACGTGACAATGAGCTTCAACAGCGTCAATGTACAAGCGGTCTCAGTACCGGCTGGTTTTACCGCCGATTTTGGATCTTGGTTTTCGATATGGGCACTCACGGACATTCGAACGAAAATGCCCGTTTCTCCCAACGTCAGCTTCTTTGGTACCGGTCAGCTCGGGTTTTTGTTTGGCAACTCGCCTGAGCTTACACTTTCTGGAAATGGTGGCAGGGCGACAGTCGCATCAGCTTCGGCGACCTCGTTCGCGTACGGACTTGGAGGAGGTGTGCTCATTGAGAATAAGTTTACGGTGGGTGTGCGCTTTGTGCATAGCGAGCCGGAGTATACTTTGCACGCTTCAGGAACAGGTGGTACCGTAAGCGCGAAGGCTAAGCAATCAACCTCGATGATGCAGGTGACGGCGGGAATCGATTTTTAATAGGAGTGAAGGTTAGAGATAGGCACCCAACCATTTTTCATCAAGAGGATGAAACAAAGAAAACCAATACCGTTTGCATTTGTGTTGGATCACCTTTATCCGAAGGAGCCGGTGATCAAGCAGATGTTTGGCTGCTTTGCTCTGTATGTTGGAGATAAGATTACTCTTATATTACGGAAACGAAAGGATCATCCCTCCATCAACGGCGTATGGCTCGCCACGTCGAAGGAACATCACGCAAGCCTGAGGAAAGATTTTCCTTCAATGCAATCGATTGATGTTCTCGGCGAGGGTGTGACCAATTGGCAAGTGTTACCGGAGAAAAGTCGTGACTTCGAAGCGTCAGTCATTCGAGCGTGCGAGTGTATTGTCAAAGGAGATCCGCGGATCGGGCGGATACCGAAGCAAAGAAGGAAACAATGATTTCGCTCATCGGGTGGTCAGGTATCGAAAGGAGATAAACGATGGATTGCTTCACATACCGACTTCTCACTCTTGGAATAGGTACATTCATTCTCGTTCACGTTGCTATTTGCCAGGAGACATTCAAGCTCGATCGCGAGAAAAATAAATATTGGAACGGGATAGAATGGAGTGATCTTGGTGATGATACATATGAACGCATGATCTCTTCGTACGAGCCCGCGCTCAATGAGCTGAAGTCCGGCAAGACCTTGAAAACGTGGGCAGATATCGTTGGCGGTGTTTCGGGATTCTCGATCGGGTGGGGCCTCGGAACTGATCTTTCAAAAAAATCCGACCAGGTGAACAAACCTTCCACGACCGCATTTTATGTCGTTGGGGGAATCTTAATGATTCCCGCCATCATCCTTGAGATCAACGGAAACAACGCGATCAAACGTTCTGCTTACATCTATGATGACCATCTTAAAGGCTCTCCAGATGACTCGGCGCTTCAGCAAATTAGATTCAGTCCGCTCTATGACGCGAGGCGCCAAGAATTTGGTTTCCAGATAAACTTTGAATTACACTAAAGGATGCGCGTCGTGACTAGTCATGAGATTCGATGAGAGAATCATCCGCACCTTCAGTTAATACGTCTCGTTCTCGTCTTATCGTTCTCATCGCGTTAGTTGTTCTTACGCGGCTTCCATCGCTACCCCTCGGCTACGGTTCCGATGGCGATGGCTGGCGCGTAGCATGGAGCGCCTCGAAGTTGTGGAATGAAGGTGTCTACCAGCCTTCACGCTTCCCCGGATTTCCGGTCTATGAAATTATCAACGCACCGCTGATCGGTCTCGGTGGTTCGTTCGCATCGAACATCGCAACATTGATAGTCTTTGTTCTCGCCCTGCTCCTCTTCCGACGAATTCTGTTGAAGATCGAAGTGCAGGCAGCAAATCTTCTTCTGTGGACGTTTGCCTTTTTGCCAATTCTTTGGAAGAACTCGGCTGTGACGATGGATTATCTCTGGGGTCTCACGTTTATCTTGCTGAGTTATCTCCTGGTTCTGCAAGGAAGATTTCTTCTTGCCTCTATCACCCTCGGATTGGCAGTCGGAACACGACTGACGCATGCAATTCTCCTATTCCCTCTCTTTTTTTTGCTCGAAGGTGAGAGAGTAAAAAAGAAATTTGTTCTCATGGCGTTTGTCACTGCAGGAGTGAGTATTCTGTGTTACCTGCCAGTGTTCTTACGAGCAGCGTTTAGAGATGAGATTGCGAGATATATTGCCGACGTCAGAGACTACACCATCCTCCAAAGGGTAGAGTTCTTCCTGTATCGTAGTACGTATTCGATTGGTTTGATCGCAACAATCGGCATTTTTCTTTGTGTATTGATCTATCGTCGACAGATCATTGACAAGCTGCGGCAGAGAGATCGCTACGTTCTCACCTGCGTCGCGGTAATCGTGGTGATGCTCTTCATTTTTTTTGTTCTTGCCGATGAGCGTGAGTATCTCATCCCGATGATGCCATTCTTGCTGATTGCGCTCGGTCTAACGCTGCCACGCAAAGCCGTGAGAATTATTTGTGGTTGTCTCATGGTGTATAACGTTGTTAACGTTGATCTCATCGAGCATAATTTTGGTAAGCAGCGTTTTTCACCGAGTATCAGCACAGGGTTTATTCTCAGAGAGTATTCAGTACGAAATAAGATTTTTGATTGGAGGGAATCGCTTTCTCATTATGCACTCCCAGATTCATCGATCCTAATGATTGCCAACGGTCCGATTTTTTGGGTCGAGAATCCACATGTCACGACGAGCAAGACAATCGTGAACATGTTTCGGGATGAGGATGTTGCCGTATCGAGGACGAAGCAACACCTTTACTACGTCTATGCACTGTCGTACCCAGAAGTTAAAAAGTATACCGCGCAAGGGTACCGATTATATTATGTTGCGGGGATGAAAGCATATCTCGAGTCGTTCCTCCATTACGATCTTGATACTGCGGGGATCCAGCCGATCAATGTTCCTATCCCATAGGATCCTTTGCATCTCTGCCCTCGGTGTCGTATCTTTCAGTTGGTATGGAACCTGTCATCATCCTTCATCACCACGAAATTATTTTAAAAGGCGAAAACAGATATCTCTTCGAGCGTCAATTGCTGAAGAATGTCCGGCGAATTCTGACCGGATTGATCGCTCCATCTGCAGTGACGGGGGGATACGGTCGCTTCGTCATCCACCTTCAACCCAATGATAACGTTGAAGCGATCTCTCAAAAGCTCTCGCGTGTATTCGGGTTGGCAAAGATCTGCACTGGCGTGAAAGTCGATCAAGATGTTGCATTGTTCTGTGAGGCGGCAAGATCGTTATTGGAGGGTCAAACGTTTCATGCAATCCGGGTGGAGACACGCAGACCAGACAAAAACTTTCCCATCCGTTCAATGGAAGTAAATGCACATGTAGGAAAGTACATCTGCGATTATTTTCACGTCAGGGCAGACATGTCGCATCCCGACGAGACCATCTACATAACAATTGTCGATAAGACTGCTTACGTGTATCGATCGAAGGTAGACGGCGCAGGCGGATTGCCTTCTGGGACAAGTGGAAAGGTCGTCGTGCTCATTTCTGCCGGATTCGATTCGCCCGTTGCCGCATGGAAGATCATGAAGCGCGGCGCTTCAGCGATCTTCGTTCACTTTCATAGTCTGCCGTACACGAATCACCGCTCTGTGGATCAGGTAAAGGAGTTGGTCCAGGTCCTCACGCAGTATCAATTCACTTCGAAACTGTACTTGATTCCGTTTGCAGGACTTCAAAATGAGATTGTTCTCCAGGCGCCCCAGTCACTGAGAGTGATTTTATATCGGCGGATGATGGTCCGCATCGCCGAAGCAATCGCCGGTCGTGAAAAGGCGGAAAGTCTCGTCACCGGCGAAGCCGTGGGGCAGGTCGCCTCGCAGACATTAAGGAATATCCGCGTTATTGATCAAGTGTCGACATTCCCCATCCTTCGACCCCTCTCAGGAACCGACAAAGAGGAAACGATGGCACTTGCGCGAAAGATTGGCACACACGACATCTCAAAAGAACCGTATGATGACTGTTGCTCGTTCCTTGCACCACGCAAACCCGAAACATGGGCAGCTCAAGCGGAAGTAGATAACGCCGAAGCGAAGTTGGATATCCCTCGGCTTATGCAGATGTCGCTTGCTGCTATGAGCACAGAAGTTTTTTCTTATCCGTGTGTACAGCAGGAGAGCCTTGTTGACGAATCGGCGCGCTGATCTCTTTTTTCTCACCATCATGTTCTTATGTGCGATCAACGCGATTGCCCAACCATTCAAGCGACAGGTCGAGGGTATTCCAGTCATCGTCGGCGGGTCCCCTCTCACCCAACCGTTTCAAGGTGGGGTCAACACGCCGAGGAACGAGTTCGTGGACATTGATGGAGATGGTGACTACGACCTATTTGTGATGGACAACGATTTGAACCTGGATTTCTACAGAAACGAAGGTACTCCGGTTACACCTGATTTCAAACTGCGTCCCGGATTGATGCAGCTTCCTCCCTTCTTAACATGGCTTCTTTTTGTCGATCTTAACGGTGATGGTAGATTGGACCTCCTGACTGATGATTCATTGACCGGTGTTCGGTATTATCAGAATGAGGGCACACCGCAAGAACCGAATTTTGTTCTTCACGCCTCGCACATGCTGGATTCAAGTGGTAGTCCGATCCTCGCAACGTCGATCGGCTCACCTGTGTTCGTCGATCTCAACGGTGACAGTCTCTTTGATTTCCTGTCGAGCAATATTGCCAATGGCTCACTCAACTATTATCAAAATGTTGGTACGAGATCCACTCCAATCTTCAAGTTCATCACCGACCACTTGGATAACATCATTGTTCTCGGAGATACGTGCGAGACAGGTGAGGCGAGATTTTCGTCGTATCTTCATCCTACAAACATTTTGCATGGTGGAGCTGCGGTTAGGTTCGTTGATCTCTTCCAAAAGGGAACGCAAGATTTGTACTATGGTGATTTATTCTCGCATGGCATTTTCCGGATGGAGAATATTGGAACGCCCACGATGCCTCATCTGCAGTGTACGACAAGCCGCTTTCCATCAGATACCCTTGTCACATTTGGATTTAATCAGCCATCCTTTGTTGATATTGATGGTGACGGTGATCTGGATATGTTTGTCGGTGTGTTAAACGATATGGAGCGCCACGGGTTTTGGTATTTTGAAAATATCGGAACACCATCAGCACCGAGTTTCCAGCTCCGTACGAAAGATTACATTTCCACACTCGATATTGGGGAGAACGCTTCCCCGACTCTGGTCGATATCAATGGTGATGGAACGCTCGATCTCATCATGGGAACACTCTATGGCGAGCTGTGGTATTTCCGGAATGATGGAACGTTGGGATTCCCTTCATTCACACTTGTCGACACGCTCTTCGGTGGGATCTCAGGAAACTATACCTACGCGCCCGCCTTCGTCGATATCGATGGCGATGGGGATAAGGATGTATTCGTCGGTCAATTCAATGGTCGGATAAAGTTTTATCGAAATACAGGCACGCCACCGAATCCACAATTCACCGCTGCCGTATCACCTACCGATACGATCAATGTCTCTCTCGATGCCTCACCGGCATTTGCAGATATTGACGGTGATGGCGATTTCGACCTCTTCGTCGGACGGGCAGACAGCGGCAAAATGAGTTTTTATAGGAATGTAGGAGATTCAACTCAGTTCATCCCTCTTCTGGTTACAAAAAACTTTGAAGGCATCTCCGTCGGCGAAAATGCGAGACCGACGTTTTGCGATGTCGATGGTGACGGAGACTACGATCTTTTCATCGGTAACGCAGAAGGAATGATCGCTTTCTATGAAAATGTTGGCACGCGAACGTCACCCCAATTTGTGTTCAGGTCGAATCACTTTGCGCTCACTGATCCGATGAGAGAGGCTGCTCCAGCGTTAGGCGACATTGACGGTGATGGGGATCCCGATCTCTTCGTTGGAACGAAGAAGGGCGGATTGCACTTTTACCGAAACGATCTCATCAGCGGGGTATCAGAACATTTACACACGCCGTTCACGTTCAAGCTCCAGCAGAATTATCCCAACCCCTTCAACGCGGAAACGCATTTCATCTTTGAGATGCCGAACTCTCCCGCATCGTATGGTGGGTCACAGTTTGGAGGGCTTGTATCTCTGAAAGTGTTCAATATCTTTGGTCAGGAAGTAGCGAACCTTGTTGATAGTCGACTGTCACCAGGGATCCATCACGCAACGTGGAATGCCATTGACTTTCCGAGCGGCGTTTACTATTATCGGTTGAGCTCGAATCATGACACTGCGATGCGCAACATGCTCTTACTCAAATAACCAAGGAATCCTATGCCGACAAAAATCATCATAAAGAATAACGGGAGTATCCGCGTCGAGGGCGATTTTGAAATCTGTGATCAGAACGGAAACAAGTTTGATCTGTCCGGTCGAACGGCAATCTCATTATGCCGGTGTGGTCACAGTCAGAACAAGCCTTTCTGCGACAGCTCCCACAAGCAATGTGAGTTCCAATCGGAGATTGTCGCCTTTACGTTACCTCCCCCAAAACCAGCATCGTAGGATCTCGCTTGCTTCACCCATTGGAATCTTTTGGAGCTGATCAATCATTTGGAAAAGATTGAAGAGTTTTGTAGTTTTCAAAAAGTTTCGTGAGATTCAATGTACAACTACGATCCATCTGGGCAATCACTCGCTTATTTCGATCCGGAGCCATAAAAGAAGCGTTGAATTAAGTTTTCATTGTGAGGAAAGTGTATGAATAAAATTCCATCCCTTCTCATTCTTCTGATGTGCAGTTGTGTTGCCATTGTCCGCGCACAGTTCGAGGGAGTGATCGAGATGAAAGTAACAGAGAATGACAACAGCAAGCCGGTGGAGAGTATATATACACTCACGGTCAAAGATGATATGCTTGCAACTGAACTCAAGGGGGATGCCCAAGATGGGCAACATGGAAAATTCATTTTCCGCGGTGACAAGAAGGTATTTTGGATCATCAACGATGATGAGAAAAACTTTCTCGAAATCTCGGTGAAGGAGGATGGCAAGTCCTCAAAACAAAAGACTGACTCCGGTAAAAGGAAGGGACGATCCGCGCGCAAACTCGTAAAGACCGGCAAGACCGAGACGATCCTTGGACATGTCTGCGATGAATTGATGGTGGAGGACGGCAGTCGCGTTTCTCATATTTGGGGAACACCGAAATTAGGAAACGTCTACGAAGGTCTGATGAAGACGTTCGGTCAGATGGCAGAACAGACAGAGGGCGATGAAAGTGAAGATTGGGAAGAGGAGCTTGCCGCAATGAAGATGTTTCCTTTGAAAATCGTGACAACCCAGGATAGCAGGGTTCGCGAAACGCAGGAAGTAACAAGAATAGATTCCAAGACGATCGCGGCGTCCACCTTCGAGCCGCCGCAGGGATACAAGAAGCAATCGCTCGAGTTCGATATGCAGAAGATGTTAAAGGGGATGGATGATGAGATGAAGCAGGCGAGGGAGCATAGCTTGCAGAACAAGGGAAAGGGTAGAGATATCGAGAACATGATGAAGGAAATGGATAGGTCGATAAAGAAGCGCGGTGATGCAGATTCGACGAAGGATGATGAAGACAAGGATGACGATGATGACAATTAATTCAACGGTGTTGCGAGAACATGTAAGATTGGCTCTACCTCAAGACGCGTGATCGATGTGCATTGTGGAGGATAATGTATGAAGTGTCGATCTCTCATAGTGATTAGCGTTGCGCTGGTGTTTGCCGATTCAATGGTGGTAAAATGTCAATTAAAATATTCACCGCGGGTTGTGAAAGAAGAAAATACACTGCCGATCTGTAGGCAGCAGGGATTTACGATGAAGCTCTGGATGGCGAATAATGGAGTTCTCGGCTGCAATGATTTTCGCAATGATGGGAGTCCAAACTTAGAATATCCGGTCGGCTCTGGAATTCAGCATCTCTATGCCGCAGGACCGATGATTGGCGCGATCGTCGAGGGGAGACGAAAGGTTTCTCGCGCTTATCGGTCTCTTGACGGCGGCGGTGATTTCACAGGAGTTGACTCATTTTTTTCCTCAGATGTAAACGCAATCGGTGGGAGGCGGAATTACGATGATGATCATGATGGAAAAATTGATGAAGATGAACTAGATGGAATTGATAACGATGGGGACGGAAAGATCGATGAAGATTACGGCGCGGTCTCTGAACATGATTTATACTGTGGCTATACCGACACGAGTCGAAGGTATCCCGTTCAAAACAATGTTCCCCTCGGCATCAAAGTATGGCAACGCTCCTTTGCCTGGGGAGAGCGGATCAAGGAACCCATTCTCCCAATCGAATATAATTTTGTGAATATAGGAAGGAAGGTGTTGAAAGATGTTTATCTCGGTTTCTTTGCGGACTTCGATGTTGGTCCGTTCGGCGTTGCAAATTTTTGGGAACATAACTTTGTCTGTTCCTTTGAGACGACCAGGACCATGTATGTCCATAACCCCGTTGATCGAGGGTCAACTCCCATTGGACTAACTGTTTTACACACACCACGCCCACTTGATTCGTTACGATTTTTCTTCCATTGGTTTGACTTGACATCGCGGTTTGACTCGGCATCGCCGGGGTCTTCCGACAATGATTCAGTACTTTATACTTTCATGAGTGGCGAAGCATTTCCGACCGAGTATTCACCGTGCCAGCCACCGACCTCACCTTCTGATGTTCGTTTCTTATTTTCCCTTGGTCCCTTTTCCCAAATGATGCCTGGTGATACACTCAAATTTGTTATCGCATTAGTGTCCGGTGATTATGTAAGGGTCGGACCTAATAATCTGTTTAACAACGCTGTGACTGCCCTCGAACTCTATCAGCGGGACTACAACTATCCTCCAGTCCCACCTTCTCCTCCTCTACGAATCAGCAAGGGAAAAAAGGAAGTGGTTCTTGATTGGAAGTGGAGAGCGGGCGATGCTGGAGTTGATCCGGAAGAGAATTGGGACGACTACAATCAACTCCTCGATGGCTTGCCTGATACAAGCTGGAGGAAACGTAATCCACCGGCAGGCAAGGTGCGCGGTGGCAGGAACCTAGAAGGGTTCAGAGTCTGGAGGAGTGAAGACCCCAGCGGAGACCCCCAGACCTACACACTGTTAGCGCAATACAATACCGGTGATGATCCGGTGTACGGATATCACTCAGGATTGAAGTATACGTATGTTGATTCTATAGTGCGAAGAGGGAACGGTTATTGGTACGCTGTAACATCATACTCCGTACCCGAAGGGATCATCACGACGAGGATTGACCCCAGCGGTAATCGGATGAAAGATACAACCTTCACAAAGACATTTGAATCCTCTCTTAACCAAAATGCGACGAAAGTTCAAATGACTTTCGGACCATCAACAACAGTTGGAGAAGTTAAAGTTGTTCCCAACCCTTATCGCGCCGACGTTTATTACACCGATCAGAATGGCTTCGAAGGACCCGAGCGAACATGGACAGATGCTGAACGTACGATCTGGTTTATCGATCTACCCCAGCGCGCAACAATCCGTGTCTTTAGCCTCGCGGGGGACATCATTACAACGATCGAGCACGAGGACTCATATCGGTCATCAATCGGAAAACCAGCTGGTCAGGAAGAATGGAAATTGTTCAGCGAGAGTGGTCGTCCACTCGCAAGCGGTGTATATATTTTCAGTGTCGAATCTCAATATGGAAAACAAATCGGTAAGTTTGTTGTGATGAAATAGGGAGAGTGGTACTGTGGGAGGAAAGTTGTGTTCATCATTCATTAATTTTACATGGGAAGTTTAATGGAAAATAATAGTCGAAGAGAATTCTTAACCAAACTTGGAATAACAGTCGGAGCAATTACGGTTGGAAAGGACATCATGCACGCGCTACCATCGACCGAATTTACTCAGGTCAAAGAACGCCGGGTCACACCGAGGGGAACGGATCACGCTGAAATTGTAGATTTCCGATACGCGCCGGCGAAGTGGCAATCGACGTATTGTTTCCCCGATGATCCGTACAAAAGTCTCGTCGGAAGGATGGGTGAATTGTTATACGGTCATCCAGGCATTGGAGCTGATCTCGATTTCTTCCCATACATCGTCTCAATAGGTTTACATGGACGCGATGGTGGAAACTATGTCGTCCAAAAACTCGAGTTACCCGCAATACCGATCATCACGACACAATTAGAATGGGATGATGTCACTCTCCACCTTACCTCCTACGCGACGAATGACAAAGATGAAGGGAGAGTCGATAACTTACTGATCGAGTTCCGTCCGAAGGGAAAGCAAGGCGCGCAACTTACACCAGAAATAATAATCAAATCCACTAAGAAGTTTGTCTCGAAGAAAGAAGACGACTATGGTGTTGTTGAGATGGAGGGAGATGTGCGGAAGGTATTCATGGTGATCAGTGTACCGGGAAGTGAAATGGCGGAAGAGGGTATGTATCGTTATCAGCTTCCGGCAGGGACGGCGACGGCAGAAAAACCGTTGAAGTTCTTTGCGCGCTTCCCTCAAGAAAGTCAGAAATATGACAAAGTCAAAGATCGCATTGAAAAACCTGATGCATTGCTTCTGGAGGCGCGTACGTTCTGGCAAGCATGGAAACCGACAGCAGGAAAAGTCGACTGGAAATTGGCGTCGCCTCATCAAGAATTTTTGGTTGCCTGTACGCGGAATATTTTAGAAGCGAGGGAGATAAAAAATGGCAAGAAAATCTTCCAGGTTGGTCCGACGGTGTATCGGGGGCTCTGGGTAATCGATGGAGTTTCTCTTCTTGAAGCAGCGAGGTATTTAGGATACGACAAAGAAGCCCAGGAGGGACTCGAGTCGATCTGGGATCTACAAAATGAGAAGGGCGCGATTTTCGCCGGCGCCGGCGATGCGCATTGGAAAGACACGGCGGCTGCCGTCTATGCCCTGATCCGTCAAGCAGAACTGTCTCAGAATTGGGATTTCTTCAAAGAACTCTATCCCGACGCCTTCAAGGGAATCATGTTCCTGAAGGATCTTCGTGATAAGGCATATGGGAATGGAACAGCCAACGGCAAGTACGCACTCTTGCCACAAGGGTTTGGTGATAGTGGTATTGGTGGAATTCGCTCCGAGTACACGAACACACTGTGGGCACTTATCGCCCTGCGGGCATTGCTTGAGGTGGCGGATCGCTTCTTTCTTCAAAAGCGAACGGAGATTCGGGATTTCTATAAAGATCTTCGCGGAGCGTTTTTCGCTTCGAGGCGCGAGGAAATGCGAAACCACCCGAAGGGGTTTTCTTACCTGCCAATGCTCATGAAAGACGATCCGCAGTGGCAAGAAAAAGATGAAAGAAAACAGCCACGCCCACAAGCAGCACAGATCTATATGTCACAAGCAATCTATCCGGGACTTGTGTTCTTAAAGGACGATGCTCTCGTCCTCGGTCACATCGAATTAATGAAGGCGGTCACCAAAGAAGACTTGCCAATCGAGACAGGTTGGCTTGCCAACGAAGCTGTGTGGCCCTATAATGGGGCGATCGTTGCACAAATGTATCTGTTTGCCGGATTGCCAGACCTCGCGCGAAAAACATTCATCGGATTCTTGAATCACGCATCCCCGTTGTATGCTTGGCGCGAGGAGCAGTCACTCTTGGACGCAAAGACTATTCAGTATATCGGAGACATGCCGCATAATTGGGCGAGTGCAGAGTGCATCCGCTTTCTCCGTCATATGATGATCCTCGAAGACGAAAAGAACCTCCGCTTGTTCGACGGCGTGGGCGTGGCGGATATGAATGCGATGACGCCCATGGGGTTAACCTATTCACCAACTCGCTGGGGAAGAGTGACAGTTACTCTCGACCCCGTCGATAAACACAACTGGCATACAAAGTTCATTCGGGAAGATTTCGATCCCAACACGATGTCAAAATTGATCTATGTCGAAATGCCTCGCAAGCTTGCAGACACGTTTTATTTCGACAAGATTACCGGCGCACAGGCGTATCGGAATGGTGACCGCGTGCTGATTCCCGGCGAAGCCACGACGTGGGAATGTACGTGGCGATCAATGTAGTGAGTTCGAATGAATTGTGGCTGATTTCCGAGCAACTCCGCTCCTGAAAGCGTTCATGTTCACGGTTCTACAGCCAGGTTCAATCGAGTACTCCCTCGTGTTCATCCTCACCATAGTGCAATTGTTTTTATCTTGAGCGATCACTTCACATCTCACGCTGTGCCTCAGATGCCATGACTCTTGTAAAGATCTCTCTCCTTCTCCTCTTGGCTGGGGTCATAACGCGAGGGATAGCTCAGCAGAAGGTCACTGTTCGGTTGGTTGATTGGGCGGACCTTGATGAGATGCCGGTTGACGTGGAAGCGGTAGAAGCGTTCAAGAAGATCCATCCGGAAATTGATGTTCTCTACGAGCCGAACCCTGGTCGTCAGTATGAGGAAAAAATCCTCACCGGAATGGTCGCCGATGATCCCCCCGATGTCTTCCTTCTCGACTCAAAACTGATCCCGACGTTCACCAACAAAAAAGTTCTTCTTGATCTCACGCCATTCATTGCCAGCCTTCAGATTGATACGTCGCAGTGGTTTCCGAATGTTCTGAACATCGCACGTCGCGGCGCGGCGCTCTACGCGTTCCCAAAAGGATTCACTCCATTGATGATATATTTCAACAAGAGACTCTTCCGCGATGCTCATATCTCTTTTCCTTCATCAGAATGGACCTGGAACGATTATCTTCACATAGCACAGAGTCTCACGAGAGATATTGATGGAGACGGAACCCCCGATCACTATGGCACCGCGTTTACAAACTATTATTTCTATTGGATTCCCTGGATTTGGACTGGAGGTGGTGATGTGGTCGATCCCGATGGAAGGAGAGCATCAGGGTATCTTAATTCTCCGAAGACCGAGGCAGCGCTTCAATTTGCGATCGATCTTCGTCGTCGACACGGCGTCGCACCGGATGTAGGTAGCTGGATTCAAGCAGAGAAGACGGGGGCTAACTACGCGCTCTTCGCAAACGGCAAGATCGCGATGATTGTCGATGGACACTGGCGCATGCCGAAGTTTGTGAAGTACATCCGAGAAGGGACACTCGATATTGGCGTTGCACCTCTCCCGCGTCTTCCCGGGGGACGAAAAGTAAACGTACTCTACGAATCCGGTTGGTGCGTACCCGTCAATTCGAAACATCCTCGCGAAGCGGTATTGCTTGCCGCGTTCATGTCGGGAGAAGTTTCGTGTCGTATTCGCTCTGTCGGACGACTGGAAATCCCGGCGAACATCAACGTGGCGGAAGAATCTGTTGCCGGGGACACATCGGGCATGGAAAAGGTCTTCGTCGATGAAATTCCCTACTGCCGCCAACCGTGGGGATCGATCATCGAGAGGTTTAGCGAGATTGAGTGGACATTGCAGGATGCGGTCGATGAGGTGATGCTCAATGGCAAGCCAATGCACGAAACGATGACGACGTACGCGGCGCGCGTCGATCAAGAACTCGAAAGCATCCGGAGCCATGAGAAGTTCGATTTCAGACCTATCAAAGAACACTCCGAGATTCTCCATCTCCTTCTGGGTGTAATAGCCATGGTGGGAATAGGTTGTTTCCTCTTCTACTTCACAGCGAGAAAGCAAGAAAAGGGAATCGTACCTACTGCGTTGACATTTATCGCTCCGTCTCTTCTCCATCTTACGATTTTTATTCTCACACCAATCGCGTTCGCTGCATACTTGAGTGTCCATCAATGGGATCTTGTCGTGCCGGATCAGCCGTTCGTTGGAATGGCAAATTTCAATGAGATGTTCGGTGATCCAACCTTCTGGAATGCACTCAAGAACACGCTGGTCTACTCGTTGAATGTTCCTATTGGCATGACCGTCGCGTTGGTTGTGGCGTTGATGATGCATCAACGTTTGAAAGGTGTTGGTTTCCTTCGCACCCTCTATTTTCTTCCGAGCGTGACATCATTCGTTGCAATCGCTCTTGTGTGGATGTGGATCTATCACCCTTCCTTCGGAGCCGCAAATTTCATTCTCCGTGTTGGGGGGCTGCCGCCGATGCAATGGTTGAATTCGGTTCAAACCTCAATGTTTGCGATAATCATCTTCAGCGTGTGGCTCGCGCTGGGTTATCAGATGGTGATCTTTCTCGCGGGGCTTCAATCCATTCCGGAGGAACTGTACGACGCTGCCCGGATCGATGGCGCGAGCGGATGGCAGCGATTCCGGCACATCACGCTGCCTCTGTTGAAACCAACGACTTTTTTTATCCTTGTCACATCTCTGATCGGGTCGTTTCAAGTGTTCACATCGATTTACGTCATGACGGCTGGAGGTCCCGTCCGAAGCACCGATGTCATTGTCTATCATATCTACCAGACGGCATGGGAACAGTTGCGCATGGGATACGCGTCAGCGATGTCGTGGGTTCTCTTTGTTATCATCATGATTGCAACGTGGATTCAGTTTAAGTTCATGGGGGAGGAGATTGAATACGGTTGACGTTTCGAAGTTGACAGAAGAACATTGTGGTTGAAGCAATTAATTGGAAAAGAAAAACTGGACACACATCCCCTCTCGAAAGATGAATGCTTGAGACGATGAAAAACTTTACTACCATACTAACATACGTCATACTTATTATCCTTGCACTAACCATGCTCGCACCCTTCCTCTGGATGCTGAGCACTTCACTGATGGGCGAGTTGGAGGTCTACCAGTTTCCGCCGAAATTCTTCGCGTCGACGTTCAAATGGTCTAACTTCGTCGAAGCGTTAACGCTCCAGCCGTTCGGTCGGTTCTTTCTCAACACCATCATTGTTGCGTTAGCTTCCGTTGTTGGTCAACTGGTGTTCTGTTCGATGGCGGCGTACGCGTTTTCCCGATTGCGCTTCCGATGGCGGGATAAAATCTTTAGTTTCTACCTTGCGACGATGATGATTCCCGCGATTGTCACGATCATTCCGGCGTTCCTGATCATCAATATGTTCGGATGGATGAATACCTATTGGGCGCTCTTTACACCGACACTCTCAAGTGTGTGGGGAATATTTCTCCTGCGACAATTCTTCCAATCCATTCCGAGAGACCTTGAAGATGCGGCGCGCATCGATGGGGCATCAGAGTTTACGATCTTCTGGCGCATCGTCATACCTCTCTCCAAACCTGCTCTTGCAACCTTAGCAACTTTTGCCTTCATGGGAAGCTGGAAGGACTTCCTCTGGCCCCTGATCGTGACAAACAGGATGGACATGCGCACGGTCGAGGTTGGCATTGCAAACTTTAGCTCGCTCTATCAAACCGATTGGCCCCACCAGATGGCTGCCGCGGTCGTCGTGATGTTGCCGATTGTTCTTGTATTTGTCATTGCACAGAAGTATTTTGTCCGAGGAATTACGCTGACAGGAATAAAAGGTTGACGAACATGGATCATACTCAAGAAGTCGCAATAGGCCGATAGATGAATAGATACCTGCAGGTTACTCTCATGACTATTCTTCAATCTACGTTTTTTGTTTCAAGCGCCGCCCAGTCGGATGCAAAGGTTGAACAATGGGATAAAGCGTATTCAATGAGTATCCAGGACAATTCTTTTCTGGTAGAGGAAGCCTTCAATCAAGAGGAAAATGTCGTCCAGCATATTTCTACCATTCGGTATCTTGGACCAAGAGAGAAACAAATCGACTTCTCCTTCACGCAAGAATGGCCGCTGTGGAGTTCAAAGCACCAGTTCAGTTACGAAATCCCATACAGTGCACAATCTTCGAGCGATGAGAGGGGGATCGGCGACATCGCGATCAACTACCGTTATCAACTTAGCGAGAAAGAGAGCGGAGTTGCCATTGCTCCTCGATTGTCAATGATTCTCCCAACCGGTGATCAGGAGAGGGAATTTGGGATGGGTGTTGTGGGTTTCGAGACGAATATTGCAGTCAGCAGGAGGTTCTCCGAAGAATTTATCGCTCATGCGAACGCGGGTACTTCCATTTTTCCTGAGGTGAAAGGCGCAACGCCCAAGGGCGAGGAAGTGAAACGCCCGTTGTCGTCGTACACTCTTGGGGCAAGTGCAATCTGGCTTACGAATCCCAATTACAATCTGATGCTTGAGTATGTCGCAGAAATTTCGAGCGCAATCGATCCCGACGGCAATCTCAGCTTCTCAACGGATCATGTTGTCAGTCCCGGTATTCGAGCGGCAATAAATCTTGAGAGCCTTCAGATCGTCCCCGGTTTTGCAGTTCCTATCCGATTTGCTGACGGTGATACTGAGGTTGGGGCTTTTGCGTATCTATCATTCGAACATCCATTCTAACGTTTAAGGACTTATGAATCATTCTCAGAATATCGGTTTGCTCTTGCAGAGCATCGACGAAGGCTACTTCAAAAAAGCCTGGCACGGTCCCAATCTTCGCGGCTCAATTCGTGGACTGACGGCGAAAGAAGCCGCTTGGCGACCGGGCAAGAACCGACATAACATTTGGGAGATTGTTGTGCACTGTGCGTACTGGAAGTATATCGTGCGGCGGAGAATTCTTGGAGAGAAGCGGGGATCGTTTCCGATTAAAGGAAGCAATTGGTTCAAGCGACCGGATGAACTGAGCAAGGAAGCGTGGCAACAAGACGTTGCGCTGCTCGACGACATGCACTCGATGATGCGCGAAACAATCGCTCAACTCAAGTCATCCGATCTTGACGAGGCAGCGCACGGAAGCAAACAGACTAACCGCTATATCATCTCCGGCGTTGCCATGCACGACGTGTACCATGCGGGGCAGGTACAGCTCATCAAGAGGCTGATGTGAGATGTATGCAAGAGCAGATGTGAGATGTGCGATATGTGCTCGATAATATCATTCTGATCCCGACGAAGTCGGGAGAAGAATCTGATTGGCGAGTGTTGATTAAAAAGTAATTATTAGCGTCATTGCGATCCCGCTCGGAGAGCGGGAGAAGCAATCCGACTCTTCCAGTTTCCTCATTTTGTCAGATTGCTTCGTCGCTTCGCTCCTCGCAAAGACGTTTAACTTACTTATTGGTCAGCCCCATGTTTTGGCTGAAGAAAAAAGAACAGGATGAATAACATGAACACCCTATACCTTGGCGACTACCTCTACGTGCTCAGGGAAAATGTTCCCGATGAAAGCGTTGATTATGTCTTCTCATCACCGATTCTTCTTGTTCCCATTGAGGACTTTGAGAAAAAAATAAAAAGGAGCGTGGTAACATGACGAGCAAAACATGCTTCGTATTGGCTTTGTCGATTCTGTTTTCAACAGTTGCAATTGCCCAATTCCGCCCAGGGGGACCCTCAATGCAAAAGACCGAACGATCACTTGACTCCTTAAGCAACTTGTCTGAGCAGCTTGTCCGTTTGACTGACGCTAATCAGAGATCGACAGATGTCATGTTGTATTTAACTTGTGTCATGGTTGGAGCCACGTTGGTTCAAATATTTCTGGTAATAATGCAAGCTCGTCGATCTAGGAATTTTGAGTTATTGCAAAACGAAATCAGAAAACTGGTTCAGGTAATAGATGCGCAGAATAAGCTGCAAAGTAACAGACCTATGACTGAGAATCTTGAAAAAAGCCCCTCGAAGATTCAGGAGAAGATTCCATGAACACCCTATACCTTGGTGATTGCCTCTACGTTCTACGGGAGAATATTCCCGATGAGAGCGTTGATCTCATTTATATCGACCCGCCGTTTAACAGCAAGCGGGACTACAATATGTTCTTCGACGATAAGAAGATCCAGACGCAGCGGATCGCGTTCGAGGATACCTGGACGCTGAAGAACGTGGCGGACTCACTCCAGGAGCTCCACACGCTCGAGCACGAAAATCTGTGGGCGCTCCTCATTGTGTACCAGAAAGTCGCTCCGCACGCCTTTCCATATCTCGTGATGATGGCGCTCCGGCTTGTAGAGCTTCACCGTATCCTCAAGCCGACCGGCAGCTTTTATGTTCACTGTGACCCGACGATGAGCCATTACCTTAAGACTGTGTGCGATTTAGTTTTTGGAGTAGAACATTTCCAGAACGAAATAATCTGGAAGCGAACGAGCGCTCACAGCGATTCTAATACATGCGGAAACGCTCATGACATTATATTATCCTATTCGAAGACCTCTGAATTCACATGGAATCAGCAACACCAACCTTATGATGAAAACTATATCGAATCGCATTACAGATTGGTGGACGAAAAGGGGAGGCGTTATCGGACAGATAATTTAACAGCAATGGGATTGTCCGGGGGAGGTTATACCTATGAGTGGAATGGTGTTACAAAATTATGGCGATTGCCAAAAGATCGGATGCAGGAATTTCATGATGCTGGCCGCGTGAGATATACCAAAACTGGTACGGCCGAGTACATTAGATACTTGGATGAGATGCCAGGAATGCCTTTACAGGATATTTGGACTGACCTTTCACCTATTAACTCACAATCCAAAGAACGCCTCGGCTATCCCACACAAAAACCCAAAACACTTTTGGAAAGAATCATCAAAGCGAGCAGCAACGAAGGAGACGTCGTGCTGGATGCCTTCTGCGGTTGCGGCACCACGATCGATGCGGCGGAAGGATTGCATCGTCGATGGATCAGCATAGATATTTCTCCCATCGCCGTCTCGCTTATCAAGCGACGACTCGAACACACGTATAAGAAAGGGTTGTCGAAGTTCGAGGTGCGCGGCATCCCCGCCGATGAAGCTTCCGCGCTCAAGCTCTGGAAAGAGAATCCTTTTGCGTTCCAGGATTGGTGGATCACGGAGTTCGATGCGTTCTCGTCCACCTTCGGCACCAAAGGCGCAGACAAAGGCGTTGATGGCATAGCGCTCTATTCAGTCGATACCAAAGGCACAACGCTCCGCGCCGCGTTCCAGGTGAAGGGCGGTGAGACGGTGCAATCAAAGGATATCGATGCGCTCATGGGCGCGATGCAGAAACACGAGTGCGCGCTCGGCGTCTTCCTCACCGCTGCCGAGCCAACGAAGCCAATGCTGCAAACCGTGGCTGCATCCGGCTATGTGAAAGTGCCGGGCTTCGAGTTTCCGAAAGTGCAAATCCTCACGCTCGAAGAATATTTCAAAGGTAAGCGACCGAAACTCCCGCAGACGAACATTACCTTCAAAGCGGCACAGCATAGCGGGAAGAAAGTTAAAGGGCAGATGGGGTTGGAGATGGAGTGAGAAGATGAATTTGAAAAAATCCGTTGGTGCGCTTGAAACTAGGCGATTAGTATATTCCAAGTTTCTTCTCAGTCAAGCAAAAAAATATTTAGAGAACAACGTTGTAGAATCATACTTCAATATATCTGTAATCTTATTTGCAAATGCAGTTGAAGTACTCGTTAAAACTCTTGCGTATTGTGTTCAAGGCAAAGATCGGTTCAATGATAATATTTCAGAAATTTTAAAATCCATGAAGAGTCTCCCTGACTTTCCATTTAGTGAGTTCGACAAAATTGTGAAAGCTCGCAATGCCATTTATCATGGCGCTACGTTACATACTTTTAGTACTTGTAAGGATATAGAGGAAATTACGGAGCGTTCTTTCAAACTATGCCTCAAAAGTTATCTTAACTTAGAATATGATGAGTTATCACTTACAGATTTGATAAAGGACGACAAGATACGATTACCTCTCCGAGAAGCAGAGAAATATCTTTCTGATAGAAATTTTCTTGAGGCTGTTATCTCTTCATGTCATGGCTTCGCAATGCTTGAGCATCGTATTAACCAGCGAGGTCGTCACCAAGTAGGTGATTTTCACCCAGATTTTCTTTGGAATACCGAAATATCTTGGATAAAAGAACAAAGGAAGTTTGTCAATATAGGCTCCTCTCCAGAGTTAGTGGCTCTTTCAAATCATGTTGAAGAACAGGTAAATAAAAAGATCATTGGTTTAGCACGGCGTGTTGACTTTTTGTTAATGTTAGGTTCTGCGTATGAGAACTATAAACATTTTGAATCAATACATCCTAAATATCTAATATTCCTAGATGGAACATTCGAGTGTATCAGAGAGGATGCAGTAAAAAGAAATTATCAAAAAGATCAGGCGGATTTTATTTTCAATTTTGTTTTAAGCACTGTCTTAGACATCGAGCCCAGGTTAAAACCGCTTCAGCTCAGAAGCCTCAGTGGCGATGTTTACCGAACAATCGAATAATGGTAACCGCAAGCTTCAGCTTGTGAGCCCAAAGCAAAACATTTTCATTAACTTACAATAACAACTTCTATGGTATACACTACACCCGCTCTGCTTCTTGTTGGCTTGCTCTTCATCGGGATCATCCTCTTCCATAGACTTGGTCTGTGGGCAAGGCAATATCAAAAGAAAAAAGATCCTTCCTATGAATCGGATGGGTTGGGTCCACTTGAAGGAGCGCTGTTGGGTTTGCTCTCCCTGTTGCTCGCATTTACATTTAACCAATCGGCATCGCATTACGATACACGCAGGGACTTACTCGTCGGTGAAAGT
>JACOSX010000089.1 GCA_016178625.1 Ignavibacteria bacterium | reverse complement strand
GATACTGCTTTCCCTTCTCGGTACGAGTATAATAGAAGTAGCTCCCCTCAGGGTAGGGAGGATCTTCGTCCGTCTCCTTAATTCGTCGCACCATCTCGCTGTAGAGCGTTTCCTGAAATGCGAGCGTCGGTTTCATCATCGCATCAGTATACGCATTTTCCGCTTCGACGTATTTCTTCACGTCGGGATTCGAGCGTTCGCGAAGCCAATAATAATTGTCGGTGCGGATATCGCCATGCAGCGTATCAGCCTTGGGAATAATCTTAGCCACAGGCGGCTTAACGCCGACTGATTGAGAAAATACGCAAGTGAACCCGGATAGAACAAGTATCAGCCACATTGAACGCACAATCGTTTTCATACTCATGCCTTTACGATTCTTTTAATGTTGCCTTTTGATTTTTTACTTATGTCTGCTTCAGTCTCATCAATTCTTTCGCGCTCTCCATTCCGGTCTCAGTCACATTTGCACCGCTCATAAGTTTCGCAACCTCAGTGACACGCTCCTCGATTTCAAGTTTCCGCATTCGCGTCACTGAACGCTTGCCATCATCTACCTTTTCAACGACAAAATGTGTATCCGCCAAACCCGCAATTTGCGGAAGATGCGTGATCGAGATGACTTGATGGAACTGAGAAAGTTTCTTGAGACTCTGACCGACTGCCTGAGCGATGCGACCGCTGACTCCGACATCAATCTCATCGAAGATGAGCAGAGGAAGTCGGTCGGACTTCGCGAGAATCATCTTCATCGCAAGCATAATGCGTGAAATCTCTCCGCCCGAGGCAACCCTCACAAGCGGCTTCGGATCTTCACCGATGTTCGTGGAGATATTGAACTCCACTGCGTCGGTGCCCTTGGGTGAAGCTTCGAGATAGTCTTTACCCAACTTCACCACTGCGGTGGACGTATCCTGCGCATGCACTACTGTGATCACCGCGTTGAAGACTGCATGCGCGATTCCAAGCGCTGCAAGCTCCTTGACGATCGCTTTGTTCACGTTCCGCGCAACCTCGTGCCGCTTCGCTGAAAGGCGTCCAGCGATTTCGGATGTTATTTTCCGATGAGCGTCGAATTGTTTTTGGAGAGAGGCGACTTCAGCCTGAAAATTTGTGGCGAGCTCGAATTCCTTGCCGATGGTTTCCCGATGTGCGATCACCGCATCGAGAGAGCCACCGTACTTTTTCTTCATCAGGTTCAGATGTCCCAGGCGATCGCGGATACCTTCCAAGCGTTCCGGGTTGAACTCAATCCTCGCATTGTATTGCTGAATGAATTTTGCAAGCTCATCGACAATGGCAGCCGCCGAGGAAGCTTCGCGATGTGATTCTTCAAAGGTTGTGTCGATCGCAGCAAGACTCTCAAGCTCGTTGCGAGCGAGGACGAGCTGGTCATGGACGGCGTTGTCACCTTCATACAACATCGTATACAATCGCGCAGTGGCGCTGTGCAAGCGCTCGGCGTTCTCCAGGATGGTAACCTCGCGCTCAAGCTCCTCCTCTTCACCTGCACGCGGACCTATCGCATCGATTTCTTTAATCTGGAATTCATACAACGCGCGACGGTCCATCAGTTGCTGTTCTTTGGCTTGCAGTGCGCGAATATTCTTGAGCAACGTCTGAGCTTCGTTGTACGCCTTGCTAAACTCTTCCACGAGGGCATGAAGCCCGCCGAAATCATCCAACAGGTCGATGTGTGTCTCCGTCCTCAAAAGCGACTGGTGCTCGTGTTGTCCGTGCAGATCGACAAGGATATCGCCGACGTCCTTCAGCAGGGCAGTGGTTGCCGGTGTGTCGTTAATGAACGAGCGACTCTGACCTTTCACCGAAACTTCGCGGCGCAGGATAAGCTCATCGGAGAATTCTATCTCGTGCTGTTTAAGCAATCTCTTGACCTGTTGATTCCGAGCTACATCGAAGAAGGCTTCCACGATCGCTTTCTCAGTCCCCTTCCTCACCACCGACGTATCGGCACGCTCGCCAAGCACCAGACTCAGCGCGTCGATGATGATAGACTTTCCCGCGCCCGTCTCGCCTGTGATGATGTTCAGTCCATGAGCGAACTCGACACTGAGTTCTTCAATGAGCGCGTAATTTTTTATGGAGAGCTTGGTGAGCATGAATCAATATACCTGTCGGGTTGAGATTCCTCGTCCCATGGAAATGGGATTCGGAATGAGACTTTTCCTTCGGCAAACCTCAGTTTGCTTTTAGCAACTGGCAATGTACTGATTTTTTTGGAAAAATCCAGATAATGAAGGATGGATGTCCCTTCGAGTCGACAGTGTCGCGAGTTCAATTCGGCGACGGGTTGCCCGAGAGAATATCCCGGTCGTTTGATTCGTAAAACTTCACTTCCGGTATATCCTTCAGAATGCCATGATAGTATGCCATCCGAAAAAACTCGTTCATTGCATCAACTGCTTCTTCATCGAGATCATACCGGAATTGACTGATAGACAGATCATCGTAACCCGGGGAGGCTTCGCCCATCGAATTCGGTCCTTTGTCGCGGCTCTCCGCGATCTTCGCGACGACTGAATCCGAAAGGGAATCATTCCGCACAACCCATATCCCATGGACGAACGGCATGTCTGAGATGTCTTTCCACTCATCGACGAGATCGAGTTTGTTGGTATGCGTTTTGAGACGAAGTGCAGTATCTCCTACAGCCACGACAGCATCGGCTCGCTTCAATCCTTCTTCGCTTGAACCTTCGAACGGCACAAGCGTTGGCATGATGTCATACTTTTCAGCAAGAATCAGATGGGCGAGGACAATCTCGGAGCTTGAGTTCGGATCAACGGCGAGCGTCTTCATGGTTTGCATGTTCTCGCGGAAGAGCAGCAATGCAGCTCCGCTCTCGCCTTCCGAGACGGCACCTATATCGGGGACGATGTGGTAGTGCGAATAGTTCTTCGCGTAGTCGATGGGCGACAAAAAAGCTCCGTCGAGCTGCGCTTGCCGGAGCTGTATCGCGAGGCGAGTTGGAGTGTCCTGCACGAGCTCGATCACTGTGTCCCTGAGTTCCAGCAGCCCCGAAAACAGCGGGCGGGCATACCGGTCAGGGATGATGCCGAGGCGCGCAGGCATGCGGTCAGGATGACGTGGTCTTTTGACGGATCTGCTTCGAGGCAAGGGACCGGAGATAGTACATCTTCGCGCGACGTACCTTCCCTTCCTTCATCATCTCGATCTTGGCAATACGAGGAGAGTGAAGAGGGAAAATCCTTTCGACCCCCACACCGTTGGAGATTTTCCGAACGGTAAATGTGGCACGCAATCCATCGCCCTGCCTACCGATGACCACTCCTTGAAATTGCTGAATACGTTCCTTATCACCTTCAATGACGCGAACATGAACATTGATCGTATCTCCCGGTCTGAACTGTGGCAGCCCGCTTTTCATCTGCGTCGCTTCAACCAGCTTCAGTTTTTCCATTGTAGTATTCTCCTTGATAGATTATGATAAAAAATTGTTCCGGCGTTGCCGGGTTCGTTCGAGCCGGCGATTTTGTCGCCATCGCTCAATCGCCTTATGATCACCTGAGAGTAACACTTCAGGCACGTGCATCGATCGATATTCTGCAGGTCGAGTGTAGTATGGACTATCCAACGTTTCGTCCTGAAACGAATCGGTTAACATCGATTCGCTGTTGCCCAACACTCCGGGAAGTAATCGCACAACCGCATCGATGACCACGAGCGCCGGAAGTTCTCCACCGGTCAGCACATAGTCGCCGATGGAAATCTCTCGTGTGATCAGCCGCTCACGGATCCGTTCATCGATTCCTTTGTAGTGTCCGCACAAGATCAACAAATTCTGTTTCAGCGACAACTGATTGGCGGTCTGTTGGTTGAAGAGTTCACCATCAGCGGTTACGTAGATGATCTCATCGTACCTGCGCTTACTCTGCAGCGCCTCAACACATTCAAACACCGGCTCGGGCTTCAGAATCATCCCAGCGCCACCGCCATAGGGCGTATCGTCGATCGTCTTGTGCCGATCATGCGTGTATGTTCGGAGATCATGAACACGGATTGTGACAAGTTTCTTCTTCTTCGCCTGCCGAATAATGCTCTCATTAAGAGGGCTTCTCAGGAGCTGGGGAAAGCCTGTCATAACATCAATTCGCATCATGCTCACTATTCCTCGATCAATCCCTCAATGAGCTGAACGAGGATTCTCCGATTCTTAGTATCGACTTCCTTGACAAATTCTTTCACTGCCGGAATGAGGTGGAGTTTCGCTCCATTGCGTACTGCCCATACATCCTGGCCCGGCATCTTCAACACATCTTCTACGTTACCGATCAATTGACCTTCCGTAGACCACACCTCACATTCCATAATGTCGTCAATGAAGTATGATCCTTCTGCCGGACGACTGATCTCGCTTTGATCAACAAACAGATGATGACCGACAATTTTTCCTGCGGACGTACGATCATCGATGCCGACGAGTTTCATCAAGACATTTCGGCGTTGAACACGCACTTCTTCAACATCGCAACGGACGGCCGCGTCGGCGGTCATCCCTAAAAAAACATGGCGCAGAGCCTGTAATCGTTCCCTGGAATGCGTCTGAGGCTGAACCTTGAGGAATCCTTCAATTCCAAAACATCCCACGATCTTCCCAACTGCATACAGGTTTACCCCCATCGACGACGTTCTTGGCTCAGCAAAAAATTAGTCCAACACTTCGAGAGAAACTTTCTTGCCCGATTTTTTTCCGACGGCTGCAACAAGCGTTCGAAGTGCAAAAGCGGTTCTACCTTTCTTACCGATGATCTTGCCGATGTCGGGTTGAGCAACTTTCAACTTGAGAATGAGCTTGTCGTCCTTGCTCTCTTCTTCGATGACCACAGATTCAGGCTGGTCAACAAGTTGCCGTGCAATGTATTCGATGAATTCCTTCATGCGACCTCCATGCGTGCATTCAACCATCGAATCTCCACGAGTTCACTGTTCCATTCGCTCTCGTATCCGAGAGATTCCTCCGCCCGTCAGGTGCGGGACGGTTACAATTCGGAGTTAAAGGATAGTGCCTTTGATTACACTCGTTCTCTTTACCTGTGCCCAAGCCGGCGTCGCATCATGCCGCTGGTGTGGCAACAGGCTCTGCTGCAGGCGTTACTGCTGCAGGAGCCGTCGGCGCTTCCGTTGCTGCTGCTTTTTTCTTCTTCACTGCTTTGCGTCGGGCTTTCCGATCGGCTTCGCGCTGCATCTTATCAGCCTGGAGCATCTGCCACTTCTCCATCTCTGCAGCAATCATCGCCTCGTCAGCACCTTTCTTCATCAGCCCCCACTTGAGCCAAAGACCTTTGCGCTGCAAGAGACTTCGCAATGTGTCGGTAGGCTGCGCTCCGCGCTTCAGCCAGGCAAACAGTCGATCTTCCTTTACCTCAATGACGATCGGATTAATCAATGGGTTGTACTGACCGACCGCTTCGATGTATTTTCCATTGCGCGACGATTGGGAGTTCGCAACCACGATCTTATAGATCGGTTGTTTCTTTTTCCCCACGCGCCGCAATCGTAATTTAACCACTGTTTCTGCTCCTTATGTGAATATATGTATCTGTATTTCGTTTGATCTCAGTTTGGTATTCGCATTCCTTGAAACATCTTCGGCATTTTTCCCTTCGAGAACGTCTTCATCATCTTTTGCATCTCTCCAAATTGCTTCAGGACCTTATTGACTTCCTGGATGGAAGTTCCGCTACCATTCGCGATGCGACGACGACGCATGCCGTTGATGATGGCTGGCTTACGGCGTTCTTCCGCCGTCATCGATTGGATGATTGCTTCGACGCGGACGAGCGCTTTATCATCGACAGACGCGTTGATCGGAATCTTATTGAGCCCCGGAACCATGCTCATCAATTGCTGAATTGATCCCATCTTCTTGATCTCACGGAGTTGATCGAGGAAATCTTCAAACGTGAACTCCGACTTCCGGAGTTTCTCCTCGATCTTCTGTGCCTTCTGCGCGTCGAATTGGCTCTGAGCCTTCTCAACAAACGTGACGATATCTCCCATACCAAGAATCCGCGTCGCCATTCGATCAGGATGGAATATTTCGAGCGCATCGAGCTTCTCACCAACACCGATGAACTTGATCGGCTTGTTAACGACGGCTCGGATAGAGAGCGCCGCACCGCCGCGCGTGTCGCCATCAAGCTTGGTGAGAACGACCCCATTGAAGTCTAACCGATCGTGGAATGCCTTCGCCGTGTTCACCGCATCTTGACCTGTCATCGAATCGACAACGAAGAGAATTTCACTTGGATTGACGATCGACTTGATCGCTTCGACCTCATGCATCATCTCTTCATCGACATGCAGCCGACCCGCTGTATCGATGATAACAACATCTCTTGCTGCCTTACGTGCCTGCTCGATTGATCCTTCCGCAATCTGGAGGGCAGCTCTGCCCCGTTCGGCAATGACGGGAACCTGAATTTGCTTCCCGAGCATCTCGAGTTGATCGATTGCCGCAGGTCGATGCACGTCTGCAGCGACAAGAATCGGGTAGCGTCCCTTGCTCTTGAGATGATTTGCGAGCTTCGCGCAGAATGTTGTCTTGCCAGATCCCTGCAATCCTGCAACCATGATGACCGTCGGCGGCATGGTCGCATACATGATCTCTGCGTGCGTCGTTCCCATCAGCTTCACCAGCTCATCATAGATGATCTTGACAATCAGCTGACCGGGCGTTATGCTCTGGAGGACTTCCTGACCAACCGCCCGTTTTTGAACATCATCGATAAACTGCTTGACGACTTTATAGTTGACATCTGCATCGAGTAAGACCCGCCGCACTTCGCGAAGTGACTCAGCGATGTTCGCTTCCGTAATCTTCCCTTGACCACGGAGTTTCTTAAAGACAAGCTCGAGTTTTTGACTTAGGTCTTCAAACATGATGTGACAAAACCTGCAAGAATAAGACGGAAAACGCCATCCCTCCCCGATACATCGAGGCGAGGCTGGCGCCCGAAATTTGAATGGATTAAATTTACGGAAAAATTAGTATGGAAGCAAGGGGTGAACCAGGTTTACCCCGCCGCCTTCAGCGCCTCCGCTCCGCTCACAATTTCCAATAGTTCTTTTGTAATGGATGCCTGGCGAGCTTTGTTGTACGAGAGCTGCAAGTCGCGAATCAAATCAGAGGCATTCGTCGTGGCATTGTCCATCGCGGTCATGCGAGCGCCCTGCTCCGCGGCGTTGGATTCAAGCAACACACGCCAGATTTGGAAATTGAGATGCTTCGGGACGAGAGAGGCAATGATCGCCTCGCTCGATGGTTCGTAGATGTAATCGACGGTTCGACTACGCTCACCGCGAGCCTGAGATTGCTGCGCCAGGGGCGCATCAGCTCGACGAGTCGAGTCGTCGACCTTAGGCTGAGGATTTGCTTCTGCGGCGGGAATGGGGAGAACCTGATCTATCACAACGCGTTGCTGGATGATCGATTTGAATTCATTGTACACCAGCTCAACGCGATCGTACTCGTCGTTGAGGAAGCCCTGTACAACTTCTTCGACAATACTTTGCGCCTGACTGAAGTCGAGCCGCGCGAAGATACCGAGGTACTTGTTGGCAATCTGGTAACGATTCTTCTGGAAGAAGTCGAACCCTTTTCGGCCGACACAGTAGAGCTTCACATTGCCCGAGGCGTTCAGCCCGCTGAAGTTCATCCGGATATGATTCGCCGCCGCCTTGATCAGGTTCGAGTTGAATGCGCCGCACAGTCCCCGGTCGGCAGTCACAACAATGACAGCAACATTGTTGACGGGTCGGACGGCAAACAGAGGATTTGCCGTTACATCGACCTTACTCGCGAGATGTTGGAGCAACTCTTTCATCTTGCGTGCATACGGGCGGGCGGCAATGACGGCATCCTGGGCGCGGCGCAATTTCGCAGCAGCAACCATTTTCATCGCTTTGGTGATTTTCTGTGTACTCTTTACACTGCCGATGCGCCGGCGTATTTCTCTAAGTGTTGCCACGATCAATTCAAAATGAAAAAGTCAAAATGTAAAATGAACATTGACAATACGGTTGTTTACGTTTTAAAGTTCCCAATTACGAGACTTTGAACGCTGTAACAAACTCCTTCAGGATCGAGTGCAGTTTTTTCTGCAGGTCGTCCGAGAGATCCTTCTTGTCGGCGATCTCACTCAAGACGTTTTGGTATTTTAGCTCCATCATTTCCAACAACTCGCGTTCGAACTGTTGTACACGCTCAAGGGGGATTTCGTCGAGGTAACCATTTGTTCCTGTGAAGATACTGATGACTTGTTCCTCGACGGCCATAGGAACATACTGACCCTGCTTCAATAGCTCCACAAGACGGGAACCTCGACGTAATAGCTGTTGCGTCGCTTTATCGAGATCGGAACCGAACTTTGCAAACGCTTCAAGCTCACGGTACTGCGCAAGATCGAGACGGAGACGTCCGGCAACTCTCTTCATCGCTTTGATCTGAGCATTGCCACCGACACGAGAGACGGAGATACCGACATTGATCGCAGGACGTACACCCGAATTGAAGAGACTCGGCTCAAGGTAGATTTGCCCATCGGTGATGGAAATGACGTTCGTTGGAATATAGGCGGACACATCGCCCGCTTGTGTCTCGATGACCGGCAACGCTGTAAGGCTTCCACCGCCAAGCTCTTCGTTCAGTTTAGATGCTCGCTCGAGCAATCGAGAGTGGAGGTAGAACACATCTCCGGGATACGCTTCACGTCCCGGGGGGCGACGGAGAAGCAGCGACACCTGACGATATGCCTGTGCGTGTTTAGAAAGATCATCGTAGACGACGAGAGCGTGTCGACCGCTGTCGCGGAAAAATTCACCGAGCGTGGCGCCTGCATAGGGAGCAATAAATTGCATCGGTGAAGGATCGCTAGCAGTCGCCGAGATGACAGTTGTGTAGTCCATCGCGCCCTCCTCTTGGAGCTTCGCGACAACCTGCGCAACTGTGGAGCCCTTCTGACCGATTGCGACATAGATACAGTACATAGGTTTGACACCGCGCTTCTTTGCTTCTTCGGTGTGCGTGTACTTCTGATTGATGATTGTGTCGATAGCAACCGCAGTCTTGCCCGTCTGACGATCGCCGATGATCAGCTCACGTTGTCCCCTCCCGATCGGAATCATGCCATCAACCGCCTTGATACCGGTCTGCAACGGTTCCTTTACCGGCTGGCGTTGAATAACGCCGAGAGCTTTCCGCTCAAGGGGTAAAAACTTCTCCGTCTTGATGGGACCGCGACCATCGATCGGCTGACCGAGGGGATTGATGACACGACCGAGCATGTGTTCGCCGACCGGCATGGACGCCACGCGCCCGGTCCGCTTAACATTATCGCCTTCTTTGATGAGCGTGGTTTCACCAAAGAGCACGCATCCCACGTTATCCTCTTCAAGGTTCAGCACCATACCGAAGACATCGTTCGGGAATTCCACAAGCTCGCTTGCCATGACCTTGGAGAGTCCGTACACACGAGCGATGCCATCCCCAACCTGGAGAACAGTGCCAACATCATATACATCGACTTCCTTTTCGAAACCGGAAAGCTGCTTCCGCAGGATCGCGGAGACTTCATCAGGTCTTACTTCTGCCATTCCTTTATCCTTCTATATTATAAGGTTATCATAAAAACTGCATCGTTGACTCTTCGAGGCTTAGATTTGGTCACTCTCTCCAAATGGTGTGAATACAAACGGGCATTCTTGACTACGCGATCCCTTCCACGAATCTCTCCCGTAACAGCTCCAACTGGTGTCGAACACTCGCGTCCCACACGGTATCGTCATGCTGAACTGTGAAGCCACCTTTGAGTGACGGATCGAAGACAAATTTCATTCTCACTTTCTTCTTGGTCGCCAATTCCACCTGACGGGTGAGATCTTGTTCCTGAACATTGGTGAACTTCACCGCCGTACGTGTGGTGACATTGAGAATCCCAAGATGCTGATCGCGAAGCCGATAAAACTGCTGGATGACCTCAGGGAGTAGTCCTTCTCGATCTTTCGAAGCAAGCATCATGACAAAGCCCATCGTCAGATTGCTCACACTCTCTTTGAGAATTTCCGTAAGCACCCGCTTCTTTTTGTCGATGCTGACAATCGGGCTCTTGAGAAAGACGGCGAACTCTTTTGTTTCGCGAATGAGCATCTCAATGAATTCAAAGTCCTTGCCAACGACATCGAGCTTCTTCGTCTCCTCAGCAACGCCAAGGATTGCCAATGCATAGCGATATGCGGCTCTCGTCTCGCTCATCCGTTATCAGTTCTTCGGAAGTTGCTTCAAGTACGAATCAACGATCTTGCGGTGCCGACTCTCGTCCAACGTCTCATCAAGGATTTTTGAGGCTGCCTGGATGGCAAGATTAGCGACCTCACCTCGGAGCTGTGCGAGCGCAGCCTCTTTATCACGGTCGATCTCTTGCTTTGCCTGGTCGAGCATTGCCCGCGTCTGCCGGTTTGCCTTCTCGATGATTTCATCTTTCAGCTTTTCCGCGAGTTGCCGACTTTCGGTGAGCATCCGATGACCTTCCGCTTCAGCGCGTTCAAGCTGCTTGCGATTTTCTTCCAGCAAACGCTCGGCTTCATTCTTGGCTTGTTCCGCGCGTTCAATCGCATTCCTCACGCTTTCCTCACGCCGTTGTAATGACTCTAATAGCGGCTTCCACGCGAACTTCTTGAGAATCACCATCAGGAGCAAGAAGGTGATGATCGTCCAGATTATTAATCCGGGATTAGGATCTAACATACATTATTTTCTTTAGGGATGAATATGCGTTATGCCAATGGCTATAATCATTCAGCCATCGAGCTTGAATAATTGAATTACTTTGTTGCAAGAATGATACAGATTGCGAGCGCGAAGAAAGTTGCACCTTCGATAAGTGCAGCGGCGATCAGCATTGACGTACGCACCTGACCGGCAACTTCCGGCTGACGTCCGCTTGCTTCCATGGCAGCTGCGGCAAGTTTACCGATACCGAGACCTGCCCCGATCACGGTTAACGCGGCACCAATGCCTGCTGCAAGATATCCCAACGCTTTTGGATCCATTGTGTTCTCCTATAAATGTGTTATGTGGTGAATAGTGCTGTTCAATTAATGTCCATGCCCTTCGCCTTCCTCATGGGCAACCTGCATTCCAAGACCCATGAAGAGCGATGTGAGCATTGTGAAGATATAGGCTTGAAGAAATGCCACGAACAATTCGAGCATCGAGATGCCGAGAACGAACAGGACCGGCCCCGCTGCGATAATATACGATTTGAAGATGAAGATCAGTCCGATCAATGAAACGATGACAATATGCCCGCCGATCATATTCGCAAACAAACGAATCATCAATGCAAACGGTTTGGTGAAGAGCCCGAGAATTTCAATCGGGACCATGATGGGCCACAACGCCCAGTGCACGCCGCCCGTCAGATGATGGAGGTAATGACCCAAACCCTGGGCGCGGATTGCCGAGAATTGAATCATGATAAATGCGATAAGAGCAAGACCACCGGTAACACTAACATTCCCCGTCGCCGTTGAACCATAGGGGACTAATCCCGCAAGATTCATTACCAGAATAAAGAAAAACGTTGTGAGGAGATAGGGCATATACTTGACACCTGTTGGTCCCATATTGGGAACAACGATCTCATCGCGAACGAAAACCACAAACATCTCGACGAGGTTACCCACACCGCGCGGCACTTTGCGCCTCAGATTCTTCCGTGCGGCAGTTATTGCTAACACAATAAGAATGACAGCAGCCACCCAGAGGAACACAACATGTTTGGTGATAGAAAGATCGAGGGACGGTTTCTGATGATCGGAGGCGCGAATAATTTTTTCATTCTGAATAGTAAATGTTCCCTCTTCGCGCATAACCTCACTGTTCTTGTAAACGTGAGCCGTTCCGCCGTCATAGATTACGTACGGGAGGTCAACGTGCCCAACAAACGGCAGTTCTAGCTCATGGGCGTCGTACACATGGTGAAGGAGCTCTGTGAAAAGATTGCCACCGGTCTCGCCTTCATGCTCACCCGTAGGCGCGGATATGTGGTGTGATTCTTCTCCTTCGTGCTGGACGTTTGAGGCTTCAGGATGTTGAGTGAACACTGTAATCAATTGTGATGTTTGATGCTAACTTTTTTCTGAATAAAGAGTATTTCCAAACCCAAGAAGGTGACATAAAAGATGCCCATCGATGTCACAAGTGCACCTACGTGGAACTGAAATCCCTTGATGAGAAGAATCAGAATCAACGCCATAGCCATCAATCGGATGCCCATTCCACCAAGAACATACTTAAAGAACGTCGCCGTGGATTTTCCGAAGGAGTATTCGACTGCAGCATATCCAAGCAACACATTCAACGTCGTGAGCAAAGCGCCGACGATCGCTGCTTCGATGATCTCACTCGATCCAAATCTGATCAATGGATACGCTGCGATGCAACCGATGACGAGCAGAGCAACTGCAACTTGGCTCGGGAACGACCAATCGACCTTCATACGTTCTCGTTATTGCGCTCGGGTTTATTCTTGTCAAGCGAGCTCACAGTTCTCATGAACAGATAGAACCCCGCTGCAGCACCCACGAAGACCCCTGTCACCATGAGCCACGGTGTTGTACCGAATTGTTTATCCGATAGGTAACCGAGAAAACACAAGAGACCGACTGCGACTGCCATTTGCAAACCCGAAGTGAAGAGCGGTCCCGCAGTTCGAAGGGCTTTTCCGTAGCTTGAAAAACCCGAATCAGTTCTCTCACCTTCCGGGTTCTTCATGGTCGAACTACCGATCCTCCACCCGTCGTTGGTCCTGCTTGATTTCAACGAGATTGGGTGCTGCTTTAGATTCAGCCATCTTGCAGTTTCCGTCAAACGCTGCACCCTCATCAATCACCAGCCGTGCCGCCCGGATATCTCCCCGGACAACTGCTTTCGACTCGAAGACCAATTTTTCTTGAGCAACAACTGCACCTTTCACCGTTCCGCCAATGGTGATATTTTTAGCAGAAACATTTCCGTCAACATCACCGGAGTTCCCGACGGAAATGTTCTGCGTTGCTGAAACTTCTCCAACAATTTTACCATCGATGCGGATACTCCCCGGCGTGCGGAGCTTTCCTTCGAACACCGTACCAGCCGCGATGAGATTTAACTCACTCCCCGAATCAGGTTTCGTCGCCATGGCAACTCCTTTACTGAGTAGTCAGCAAATAGTTAGTTGGGTCTTGCGCAATACCATCTTTCCACACTTCAAAATGAAGGTGCGGTCCTGAACTTGTTTTCCCTGTGTTGCCCAAGAGCGCAATCATCTCGCCCCGCCTGATCGACTCACCAGTTGCCTTCAGCAACGATTGATTGTGCTTGTACACTGTCATAAACCCTTGATCGTGCGAGATCATGAGCATGAATCCATTATCATATGTCCATTCGGCGAAGACGACATTTCCATCTGCTGCCGCCAAGACCGGGCTCCCTCGTTTTCCTGCAAAGTCAATTCCGAAATGGTATTCCTGAGCATCGAATCCCCGAGTCACAAATCCCTCTGCCGGTATAGTGAGCGGGAGGCTCGCCGCAAATGGAATATTCTTCTGCCTGACGCTCTCACCGAAGGAGATCTTCTCGTCCGGTAGTACTCCCGGCGGTCCCATCAAGCTCGGACTGCCGGCAAACTCTCGTGATCCTTGTTCCATACTCTCATCCGGTCTTGAGGAGATGAGAGCGCTATCAAGAGATCTCGTGATCATTCCTATGCTATCCGGACGCGACATCTGCTCACCCATCGCCCGTCGCAATCGCTGATTATATTCCCGAAGCACGTTGATCTCTTGCAGAAGCACATGTAATTGTTTCTGAATGTCAACGATTTGCTTTCCGTATTGTTTGACGACTTCAGGACTGGAAATTGGCAAATGCGTACCGACGGGAGTATAAATAATCGCAGCAAAAACCAGAGCAACAATTACAATGAACGCGGCAAAAACGGTTGCGACAAATCCCCACCCACTTATCGAGAATGTTCGAGTTTTCTTGGATTCTGCATTGGGGACGACAACAAACGTGTATCGTCGTTTTTCTCTCCGTTCACGAACATTTTCAGGGGACATTGGACGTCTTCAGTCATCGAGAATCTCTAAACGGCTCAAAATATAACGAAAAATTGGCAGAATGTCAAAGATAATCGTAATAAGCAATTGAGGGAAGGCATGCAATTTACGTGACCACGGACATGTGGTCTGACATTCGACACACTCAAATCGGATTTTGATCCTATATTGAGATTGTAGGTTGCCTACTCCTCAACCTATGTGGATTAGAGAGAAGCCCGATGCTCGATAGTATCGGGCTTTTGTATTTCTGTCTTGTCCTGAAATGACTGTCTTGTTCAATGTTTACCCGAGTCACTGTGTCAATAGAGAAAATATTTTGCTCTGAGCCGGTCATATTCCCTTAGTTCCGTCTTGAATGGATCAAGAATATTCTTGCCTATTTCACCCTTGAGGAGCTTCTCTCCCACACTCGTGTCTCCAATGTAGTGATCGAACAACCCTTGTTTGAGTTGGAACTTGCGAGGATACATGCCTCTCACCATCTCAAGGATCATCAATCCGGTGAGAACCGGTTTGAATGTCTTACGATTCTTTACGTGCACGAAGACTCCACTGCATTTCTTGTTCTTGAACTTTGGGTCCGGGGCGGCAATAGAATCCACCTTTGGCGTAAATTCAACAGGCTCAAAGCGAACCCCCGGCAATCCCATCGCATTGAGCTTCAATGCGAGACGTTCATTGTTTAATCCTGGTGCACCGATATATTCGAACGGCTTTGTGGTCCCGCGCGCTTCAGTGATGTTGGTCGCTTCGAAGAGACACGTTCCGGGATATACTGTTGCCGTGGAGAGTGACTTCATATTCGGCGATGGCGAGACCCACGGTAACCCCGTGTCATCGTACCACATCGATCGCTTCCACCCTTGCATCGGAACGACCATGAGATCGACGTTCGAAGGATTGATGTATCCTTCGCCGACCACCATCTTCGCAAGCTCACCGAGCGTCAAACCATGTCGTACCGGGATCGGAAAGAGCCCGATAAAGGAGATGAGCCGCAAATCCAGAACGGGACCTTCAATGTCGTTGCCGTTAATTGGGTTCGGACGGTCGAGCACGATGAACTTCTTACCATTCTCTGCCGCTGCTTCCATCACATACGCCATTGTGCTTGCGTAGGTGTAGAAACGTGCGCCAACATCCTGCATGTCGAAGACAAGTATGTCTATCTGTTGCAGCATTTCTTCGGTCGGTTTTCTCGTTCCGCCGTACAGAGAATAGATCGGCAGTCCAGTTGCAGAGTCGGTTTGATTTGCCACCTTCGTCCCTGCCGAGATCGTTCCACGGATCCCGTGCTCAGGAGCAAAGAGCATCGTGACCTTAATTCCAGAGTGAAGAAGCGTGTCCACGATGTGCACCCCGTTGGGTAAGACCGAAGTATGATTACAGATTACTCCGACGCGTTTGCCCTTCAGCGAATCGAGGTAGCTCTGCATTAACAATTCTGCTCCGATACTGACGCGCTGTGACAAAACCAAAGAGCTGAAGGCATATAATAACGATAGAAGAAATACAATTCGTCTCATGCTAACACCGTGTGCTTGACCAATGCCCATGCCGCCAGCGTCATTCCGTCCCAGACTTTGCCAAGCTTGATCATCTCATCGAATTTTTGAGGGCTAAGGTGGATCCGCTCGAACTCTTCTGTTTCGTCATGCGCTGCCATAACGTGGTGGAGTTTTCTGGCAATGTACACTTTGCAGATTTCGTCCGTTACACCATTGTATGGATCGAACTCACCGGCGCACACCAACTGGTCAGCCTCGAAGCCCGTTTCCTCAGCAAGTTCATGGCGCGCAGTCTCATCGTATGTGGAGCCTTCCTTCACACTGCCGCATGGGAATTCAATGCTTTCGCGGTTCAGCAAGTAGCGGTACTGGTTTACGAGGATCATCTTGCCATCATCCAGGATCGGAACAATCATGCTTGAGCCGAGCACGTGAACGAAGTGGTACTCACCCGGCTTTCCCGATGGCAGTACCACATCATCCTTCCGATACGACCACCAGGGGTTCTTGATCTCGAACACTTGTCGCAATTTCATCCAGTGAGCCAAGGGCATTAGAAGTGATATCCGTTAGTGGTCATTACGAGTCCTTCAAGACACCGCACCGTCACCTTTGCTCAGTGCTCACAGCTTTCCACTCCACAATCTCCTCCAACCTCTTCCGCTGGATATCGGGGACCTTTACATCTTCTGCTGGATAACCAACAGGGATCAGGAGAAACGGTCGTTCATTCACGGGTCGATGGAGGATTTTCTGCAGAAAGTTCATCGGGCTTGGAGTATGTGTGAGCGAAACGAGTCCAGCGTTGTGGATTGCCGTCAACAACAATCCTACAGCCAAGCCGACCGATTCTTTCACATAATAATTCTTGTGCGTCTTCGCTCCCTCCTTCTCGTACTCAATGGTAAAGACCACGATAAGCGCGGGAGCAATTTCGAGAAACTCCTTGTGCCAATCGGTGCCGAGGGCGGCGAGATCGTCGAGCCACTCTTGCGGCATACGATGCTCGTAGCTTTCCTTCTCCTCCTTTTCAGCGGCGATGCGGATCTCGCGCTTTATTGATGGATCAGTCACCACGACGAACCGCCACGGCTGCTTGTTCGCACCCGAAGGCGCCGTCCCTGCCGTGCGGATGAGTGTTTCAAGGAGTTCTCTGGCAACCGGCTTAGACGAATATTCTCTCACCGTCCGCCGGCGATTGCAGAGGTCAAAGAACTCCTGTGCGCGCCTGAGTTGTTCCTCCGGTGAGAATGACAGTGGATGATATGGGATGAAGTTGGGCATAGATATATTCGGGATATTGTCATTCTGGGTATAATGCTCAATAAGTGTTGCTCTGATACTCGTAATTTGTTTTCCTGTTTATGGTTATGGATACTAAGATTAAAACAGTTCAAAGATCAACGACGGTTTATGAAAAAAACATTGTCCTCATTGTGGTTCAGTCCAT
>JACOSX010000072.1 GCA_016178625.1 Ignavibacteria bacterium | reverse complement strand
GGCCCTAATTCGCGTGAGATTTGCGCCGCCCTTTTTTGGCGGGGGCAATGAGAGGCGCGGTGAGTGCTTCGTAACGAGTGAAGAGGAATTCGACGCGCTGGCGGTCGTTCTGGAAAGGCTGCGGGCGATAGCAGAGGTCCACGGCGCGGTCCAGTTCAGCGTGGGCCTTGACCAGTGGGGGCGGCATCGCCAGCGGGTCGTAGATATCGGCCAGCGTGGCGTCGGTGAATCTCTTTCGCGCGTCGAGGACAACTTGGGCGGGTCTCGAATCCCGCACTCTTGAACAGAGTACCAATTTCGATGTTTAGTGCTAGCCCCTTATCCATTAAGAATCAATCCCCAGAATAAGGACGGGAACGTCGATGTCTGCCACGCCTCGCTGCTGTAAGTCCCAAACGATCTGCTCGAAATATGAGACTCCTGTGGACATCTGACCCGCGAACTGCTTGGTCGGCACAATTTCAACACCAGCATCGATGTGCCCCAGGTTTCTAAATATGGTCATCTTGGCGCACACGTTGTAAACCATGAATGCGTACTTGCCGAATTGGACCTCCACGCCGAGTTTTTCCTTTATGAAATCCATCTCTCGGAAGGCTCCTTTGTTGAAGCTCTCCGGCCGATATTCCTCGACGTAAAACTCTGTGGTGTAAGCGCAAGGAATGCGCTGTACATGCCAACCCCGGTTGTGAAATTCCTTCTTGAAAGTATTGTTTAAGGCCCGTGGCTCGTATAGCCGTCTACCGGGCATTGTCTTCTCTCTGCTGACCTTTGTGAGGTGGTAGCTTGACGACACTGATCCGATAATGTCGTGAATCTCTTCGAGGAGTCCGGGGTATTTGGCGTGAACGTATTCCTTTCCTCCGTTAAAGGAAAAGACACCTGCGACAATCATCTTTGATAATCCTCGTTCGCTTTAGCCCACTCGGCAGGGCGCTGGGCCACTTTTTCGCGGCCTGTCGGTTGGTAAACGGGGGTGCCTATTTTTCTTATCTTGAGTTTCCCGACTGCGAATTGTTCGATTCGATCTCTCGCAATGCTGACGTACTCCGCCTCTTTCTCGCATCCGACAACCTTCCGCTGATGCTTTAAGCCGGCAATCAGTGCTGACCCCACACCCGCGTAGGGATCGAACACCCAATCTCCTTCTTTGGTTAGCGCGAGGACACATCTCTCGACAAGTTCAATAGGGAACTGACAAGGATGGACTGTCTTCTCTGGATGATTCGCCTTCACGTTGGGAATGTCTAAGAGTCCCTCATCCCATTCCTGCTTCAACAGTTGCCAAACGTCCGAGGGATTCTTCCCCAAAGGGTTCGCAGACGGGGTTCCCCTTTTCGGCCCCTTGAAGTGAGTCTTTCCAGGATACTTTGACGGAATCCTCACATCGTCAAGATTGAAGACATACTTATCGCTTTTAGTGAACCATAGAATTGTTTCATATCTTCCGGAGAACCTCTTGGAAGCGTGGAGCCCATGGCCGAAATGCCAAACGATTCGATTCCGAAGGTAAAGCCCTCGAGCCTTGAAGATATCGTAAAAGAAAACATCTAACGGGAATACCTCTCCCCCGTCCACGAAGTTGCCAACCTCCCAGCAGATACTTCCGTCTTGTCTGAGCACTCGAATTAGTTCATCAATGACCGCAGTTTGTTCCTGAAGGTATAACTCAAGAGCACGCTTCTGTTCGTATTCCTTTCCAAGGTTGTATGGTGGAGAAGTCACCACCAAGGAGAAGAAATTCGAAGGTACGGTTCCAAGAAAACCCAGAACATCTCCTTGATTCAAAATAATCGTTTCGTCCGGTGAAAATGAATCAGCTATTCGTGGCTCTCCAAAAAGCGACCGCGTCATTTTGTCTCCGTACAGTGGCACACTTGAAAGCCCACACAGGTCCCCATTCTACATCGGGTGGGTAGATAAGAAAGCTGTTCTTGAGGAGCAAATTGTGGTTCAAAGCGGCGACCGGCAAAGAGAGGCAGGTCTTTTTGATCCTCGGGTTCAAGGTCGTAGAGCGCGATACGGGCAAAATCGGAAACAATGACGTATCGGGGTATTTCGTCGAGGCGGCCTTCGTTGACAAGCGCCTGGATGTAGTCGAAGGCCTGAGACTGAGCGCGGCTGAGGTCTTGCCCGGCGCTCTTGTGCTCGACGAGCAAGATGCGTTTCCAAAACAGATCAATCGCGCCGTAGTGGCCGGAGAGTT
>JACOSX010000071.1 GCA_016178625.1 Ignavibacteria bacterium | reverse complement strand
CCCATTCTGAACGAAGTGTCCGAAGTCCCGAAGGTCCGAAGGACTCCTTCGGAAGACCCCTTCTGGCGAAGCCATCCCTTCGGGAGGGGAAGAATCTGAAATTAAAATTGAAAAGAGAGATTCTTCGGTCGCTACGCTCCCTCAGAATGACATTGAAGGGGCTTTTTGGACAGCCACGCAGGGAGGAGGATGAGTTCAGCAGGACGATACTGTTATCAAGGATCGTAGTCATTCTTGCGTAACATCACTTCATTACTTCAGCAAAGATTCAAAAACTGTGCGTTGCGCTTTGATGGTTCGATTAATATCAGCGTCGGAGTGTGCGAGGGAAACGAACGCCGCTTCAAATTGTGAAGGAGGAAGATAAATGCCGCGGTCGAGCATTCCCCGGAAGTACGAAGAAAACATGTTCGTATCGGATGCTGTGGCACTTTCATAATCATACACGTCCCGGTCTGTGAAGAACAGGGTGAACATTGAGCCGACTCTGTTCAGCGTGCAGGCAATGCCAAGCCGAGCAATGTTTTCTCGGATGCCTTCTTCGAGACGACGAGACCGGCGCTCAAGTTTTTTATAGATTGATGGCTGTTTGTGGAGAATCGAAAGCATCTCATAACCGGCGGCCATAGCAAGTGGATTGCCTGAGAGTGTTCCTGCCTGATACATCGGTCCGGCAGGTGCGACCATCTCCATGATCTCCCGTTTTCCGCCATACGCTCCAACAGGAAGTCCGCCGCCGATAATTTTACCGAGCGTAGTCAAGTCGGGACGAATGTTGAATAGTTCTTGGGCACCACCGGCTGAAAGCCGAAAACCCGTCATCACTTCGTCCAGGATGAAGAGGATCTTTTCCCGTGTGCAGATTGCCCGAAGTTCTTCGAGGAACCCCGGCTTCGGGGGAATGCATCCCATGTTTCCAACGACAGGCTCGACAATGATGGCCGCAATCTGTGATCCGAACTCCGAAACAAGCGATCGGACAGAGTTCACGTCGTTAAATCGCGCTGTCAATGTCTCTGATGCTAACGCCTTTGGCACGCCGGGACTATCGGGAACTCCCAGTGTCATCGCGCCCGATCCCGCTTTGATAAGGAACGAATCCCCGTGCCCATGATAACAGCCTTCGAACTTGATAATCTTATCGCGCCCTGTGTATGCTCTCGCCAGGCGGATAGCGCTCATCGTTGCCTCAGTGCCTGAGTTCACCATCCGCACCACTTCAATCGATGGCATCATCGTTGTCATGAGTTCAGCCATCTTCACTTCAAGCTCGGTTGGTGCACCGAAGCTCGTCCCGTTCTTTGTTGCGTGATGGATTGATCGAGCGATCCGAGGATATGCGTGACCGAGAATCATGGGTCCCCACGAGCCGACGTAATCGATATACTTGTTGCCATCGACATCCCACAGATACGCCCCCCTCGCTTTTTTGATGAACCGCGGATCGAGTCCCACCGATTTGAAGGCACGCACCGGGGAGTTCACGCCACCTGGGATAACGTTCTTTGCTCGCTCAAATAGTTTGGTGGACTTCGTGGTTTTCATATGGAAAACAAGATCAAGACTGGCAGAATTTCAATCGAGCCTAATATAAAAATCTTCATTCTGAAATCCCAACTTTCCTCAGTCTCGTTTCACGATCTCCCATGTTTGACATACCACTTAGACGCCTCGATGATTGCTTGATCGATTGAGGTCAATGAAAAGGGCGGACGTTCACTCCTCATGTGAGGAGTACAAAGAAGAGATTGGACCCGGAGCAGCGGGTTGCACAGGAAACCAGCGTGGTCTTACTACTCACAGGAGGGTGTTACTCATGTTCTTGGTCAATTCCCACGAGCTTCTGAACATTTTCAAATCGGAAAGCCGCTTGGAGCGCGAAGATGATGATTTCTTTGGTCGCTGATTGGTCGATGGTGTTGTACTGGATGACGGCTTTAACGTTCAGCTCCGGAATCGGAAGGAACCCCATCCCACTTTCGAGGCGAGTGACATCATATCCCCACGGTGTCTTCTGACGTGTGGAAGGATCAGTAATCTTGCTGTATAATAATTGGCTGACACGTGAGGCAGCATAAAGATTTGGAAGAAGAAAGTATTGTCCTTCGACATACCAACTGTATGCTTGAATGCTTTTTTCCGAAAGGTATTGCGGCGTATCCCACGAGTTATAGAATGCCTCGGCGTAGAGATGCAGGTTATCAATCTCGGCGCTTGCATCGATTCCCGCAATGAAGTGTTTTGGATCCCGTATACTGGTCCCGGAAGGAAGTCCTGCATCGTGCTGCAAGTAGGGAGCGGTGCCCGCAGAGAGGCCGACGGATAATTGTTCACTGAATTCTCGTCCGATACGACCGGCGATTTGAAATCCTTTGTTCTCTGATGCTTCAGGGTTAGTCAGCGTACCACGGCCGACAGCGACCATGTACTGAAATCCGTTTACGTTTCCGAACGCACTCAGCCCCGTAATCCAGCAAGCCTCGTAGATTAACGTGGCTCCACCGAAGTCATTGTCCCGGAGAAATAAATTATTGCTTTCGGAGGAGAGGGTAAATGCGTTATACGGTACCTTGTATTGATACGCCAACGGAAATCCGATGAGTGGGTTGGTGTGTGAGTAACTCCGGGGAGAGAATGTTCCAACCGGAGTGGGAATTTTCCCGAGCCAGAAATTCAATTGGTGGTTTAGCAATCCCCTTACACTCAGAAAGAGACCATCCACTCGGAAGGGTTGAACCCCTTTCGATCGATCAAATTTCTTGCCCTTGTTGTCAAACAGGAAATCTCCTTCAATGCCGAATGTGTTGTTCAACGCGAACGTCGGAAACAGTGTGGCACGGACGGGGTTGAAGGGATCGTCATCGCGGAAATTCGTGTTAATAGTGCGTTCGGGGTCTTGATCGGGGTTGAACCTTGTTCCCGTGAAATCGAGATCAGCATCGAGTTTGAAATGCTGCGCACAGATTCGTGGAGTTATGCAAACTGTTAGAACCATCGCGAAATAAACGATGCGGCGAACAGAGAATGTTATATCCATAAATTGTCACTCCATGTTATGAGTACGAACGATGAAACCGCCTGACGTGAACGCCTCTGGAGGTCGAAACCTCACGATAAGGAAATATGCTCTATCCGAAAACGAGCATCAGCAGAAGAATAGTTCCCCTACAAGAGTTTTGCAGCGTCTTTGGCGAAATATGTGAGAATCACATCCGCGCCGGCGCGCTTGATGCCTGTGAGCATTTCCATCAGTACCCGCTGCTCATCAATCCAACCGAGTCTGCCAGCCGCTTTCACCATCGAATATTCGCCGCTGACATTGTACGCTGCCGTTGGCATGTGAAACGTATCTTTCACGCGGCGGATGATATCGAGATACGGCATGGCAGGTTTCACCATCACGATGTCGGCGCCTTCCTCAATGTCGGTCTGAACTTCGCGCAATGCTTCGTTGGAGTTCGCCGGATCCATCTGGTGCGAGCGGCGGTCGCCGAACTTCGGCGTGCTTTCTGCTGCTTCACGGAACGGTCCATAGAATCCCGAAGCGTACTTTGCTGCATAGGACATGATAGGGACGTTGTGAAAATTGTTCTCATCGAGGATTGCGCGGATGGCTTTCACGCGCCCATCGAACATGTCGGATGGCGCGACCATATCTGCTCCTGCTTGCACGTGCGTCAGCGCCTCCTTCGCGAGAAGCTCGATGGATTCATCGTTGACGATCTCATTGCCGCGCACGATGCCACAATGACCGTGCGATGTGTATTCGCACAGGCAGACATCGGTGATGACGAACATTTCCGACACTTCTTTCTTGATGGCATGGATTGCTCGCTGGACGATACCGAGCTCATCATACGCCTCGCTTCCTACTTCATCCTTATGCTCGGGGATTCCGAAAAGAATAACTGCAGGTATGTCAAGCGACTTCACTTCCACACATTCTCGCACGATTTCATCCACCGACATCTGATACACGCCGGGCATGGAGGAGACTTCTTTCTTCACCTTCATTCCGGGGCAGACGAAGAGTGGATAGATGAAATCATTTTTCGAAAGCTCAGTCTCTCGCACCATTGAGCGGAGTGTTGCCGTCATCCGTGTGCGGCGGAGACGTTTAAAGGGTTGGGTTCCGGTTTGAGTGATTGAGCCTATTGTGAGTTTCTCTGTATTATCCATGGTGGTTTTCTTGCTACTAAAATGTCTGCTGCATCAATTTACCAAACTCCCGTTTCAACTTCAACCCAAATGCTGGCTGCGTGGTGGGACAGTCTCGAAGGTCCGAAGGACTCCTTCGGAGGATCCCTTTCGGGAAAATCCTTTTCTATCCACAGAGGACAGGATGGGAATCCTGTCCTACCAGGGGTAATGTCGGTAGGACAGAAATCCTTTTCTGTCCACGGAGGACAAGATAGGAATCTTGTCCTACCGGCCCATCGGCTCTATTCCGGCTTTCCACCATTTCCAGTCTTCACCGTTTGCAATCAGGCCGGCTTTCACTGGGTTATCGAAAATGTATTTGGCTTTTTCTCTAAACTCTTTTTCATTTCGAATGATTCTATCGTATGATTCATCTAACCACAAAGATCCTTTTCTCCTTAATTTCTTATTAATCTCGTGTGCTGTAAATTGCTTGATATCGCCAATGATATCACCTAGCGGATCAACCTTACCATCGTTTTCAATTGGTTGAAGAATGATGTGAACATGATCGAGCATGATCGTATGATCGTACAAGTAATATCTTTTGTTGGCGTAGAAAATAATAGAGTTCAGAATAAGCATGGCAATATCATCTCGAGTAAGGTTACACATCGTTCGGTCTTTGAGTGTGAATGTTACGAAATATGTACTGCCTGGTAATTCCCAGTGTGGAAGGTGACGTCGGTGAATCGTGAATTCTGAAATTGATTTCTTTTTTCTCATTTGTAGCCTCCCTGTTAAGAGAATCTCGAAGGACATGATGGAAATCCCATCCCACCAAAGGTAATGTGGGTGGGACAGTCCTGAGAGTATCCCTTTCGGGAAAATCCTTTTCTATCCACAGAGGACAGGATGGGAATCCTGTCCTACCGAAGGCGCATCATGACGTCTTCCAAAATCGTCTCTGCTGCCTTCGGAAGTGCAATCCTCTCTGCACATGCGCGCATTGAATTCAGTCGGCTTGGATTATCGATCAACTGTTTGAGCTTAAAGTGCAGGTTGGCATAGTTCGCCGCACTGAGCGATGCCCCGTGCTCCGTGAGAAAAGTCGCGTTGCGATTCTCTTGCCCTGGTGTGGGATCGAAGATAATCATCGGAAGGTGCTTCGCCAGAGCCTCCGTGACCGTAAGCCCACCCGCTTTCGTGACGAGCACGTCCGCTGAGTCCATGAGCCTATCGAGATATGGTACGAATTGATAAAGCTTCACCGCGACGTTTGGTGGGTGACTCACTCGTTCGAGCTTTTGGTACAGTTCTTCGTTCTTCGCTGCCGAGACCAAGAGTTGAAAGTGTTTTCCTCCGAAAGAGCCGAGAAACTCCCCAACGGAAAACATGAGCTCGTCAATTACACCGACGCCGTATCCACCGGAAAGAATGAGGATTGTAAAGGCATCTGTCGAAAGGCCAAGGTCTGTGCGCGCAGCGAATTTATCCCCTGGTGCAGTGAACTTCGGTAGGATGGGAATGCCCGTGACCATGATCCGCTCTTGGTCGACCCCGTGATTCCTGATGGTCCATGCAGCTTGTTCGCAAGCAACGTAGAACCGGCTTACTGAAGGATTGACCCACAAGGCGTGCAGATCGTAATCCGTTGTTACGCTGAACACAGGGAGGCGCGACAAGGGTCTCAACAGCTTCTCGTCAATAGCGCTGTAGGGAAGGAAGTGAGTACAGAGTAGTGCGACTGGTTGCATGTTCTCCAGTAACCTCAGGTAACCCCTGTAATTAAAGTGATTGAACGCTTTCATCACCAACGATTTGGGTTTGGATAAGCCCTTAAACTCCGTCTTCTTGTATAAGTATCCCCACAGCTCGGGCGATGCGTCCGTAATGGTGAACTGTATTTTGCTGTAGATCTTTCTGAAGACCGGGAAGGTGTAATCGAGAATGTCTACATGGCGTAGCTCGAACGGGAGCGAGAGCTTGGTTGCTGTCTCAACGAGAGCTTCACCAGCGCGGACGTGACCAGCACCAGCACTCGCGGAAACTACGAGGATGGATTTCCTGCCCTGAGCCAATTCTGTCATTTGACTGTTTTGAGGAAGTTCGCCAGGTGCGTGTTGAACTCTTCAGGATTTTCCAGATTGCTCAGGTGTGCAGCGTTCGGGATGACGTGGAGTTCGGCTTTGGGGATTTTTTCCTTCATTGCGTGAGATGCTGAAGGCGGTGTGAGACCGTCGTGCTGGCCGACGAGGATGAGAGTCGGAACATTGATAGTATAGAGAGCAGACGTGCTATCAGTGCGTCCGGCAAGCGCTATGATTGTACCGACAACGGCGCGAGGGTCAGATCGCTCAATGATTTCTCGGATCATCTCGACCGCGCGAGGATTCGTTTCGAACGTCTTTTCATAGAATACCACTTTGACGAATGATTCAGCGAACTTTCTTAAGCCATCGGTTTGTACTGCTTTTGCTTGGTTCGCTCGCTTGATCTTCCCCTCGTTGTTATCTGCCTCCGATCGTGTATCACATAGTATCACCCCGCGAAACCGTTCCGGGTTGCGCTCGATGGCTCGAAGCGCGATGTATCCTCCCATTGAAAGGCCCACAACAACAGCTCGTGAAATCTTCACATGGTCAAGCAAGCCGATCAGGTCATCGACGAAATACTCAACGGTATACTGTCCGTCGCCGACATCACTTGCGCCGTGGCCCCTCACGTCGTACGTGATGACGTAATAATCTTTCTTAAGAGCGTCTACTTGCGGTTTCCACATCGATTTGTTAAAAGGAAAACCGTGGATGAAGACTACCGGTATGCCCGTTCGCGGTCCTCCCACTTCATATTCTATCCCGATATCATCTCGCTTGAACTTCACGGCTACGATTCCTTGACTCGTTATAGTGACATTACGCTCGAACGGCGTTTCATCGGGCGGTCTCCTTCAACTCTTTCTTCTCGTGTCGGAGGGAAATGAGGATCGAGAGTGTGATGATCGCGAAGATAATGATCAATGATGTAACGATATGAATGGAAATCCATTGCTCAATAAGCATCTTCACGCCGATGAAGGCGAGGACAAGTGAAAGCCCGTACTTCAGGTAGCGGAATTCCTTCATGAATCCCGATACGACGAAATAGAGCGAGCGGAGCCCGAGAACAGCAAAAATATTTGACGTGTAAATAATGAACGTGTCTCTGGTGATCGCGAAGATCGCCGGGATGGAATCAGTCGCAAATGCAATATCGGTAGTTTCGATCATCAAGAGAACGAGAAAGAGAGGAGTCATGAACTTCTTTGCCTCATGTCGAACGAAAAATTTGCCACCCTCATAATTTGTTGTCATCGGAAAAATCCTTCGCGCCAGCCGCAGCACCGGATTTCGCTCCGGGTGGACTTCCATATCTGTCTGGACAGCGAGTTTGACGGCGGTGAAGATCAGGAATGCGCCAAGCACATAGAGGATCCAGTGGAACTTTGCCACCAATGCCGCACCAAGGACGATGAATATTGCACGGAAGACGATTGCGCTCAACACTCCCCAGAAAAGGACTCTGTGGTGAACCTCGCGAGGAACAGCAAAGTAGGTGAAGATCACGATGAAGACGAACACATTATCGACGGATAGCGCTTGCTCGACAATATAACCGGTGAGGAACTCGAGTGCTTTCCCGCTCCCTTGTTCGAACCAGAGGAAGGCATCGAAGAGGAGTGCCAGTGCGATCCAGAATGCGGACCACCCAAGGGCTTCCTTCATGGAGGGAAAGTGCGCCTTGCGCTGGGTGATGCCGAGGTCCAGCACCAACATCAGCAGGATGAAAGTATTAAAGAGAACGAGGATGAGGTTATCGCTCAAGGCATGCCTTCTGTGGTAAGACCTCCGTTGTAATTCCCGTAATGAAGGCTGATGGTTGGTTATGCTTCCGGCTTCACTTTTTTCGGCTCTTCTCGTTTCCCCATCATAACATACTCGCGAATATCGTGCCCGAGGTAAAGTTGCCGTGGCCGTGCGATCTTTTGTTCAGGATCGAGCAGCATCTCATCCCATTGCGCGACCCATCCTGGTGTACGACCGATGGCAAACAACACGGGGAACATTTCTACAGGAAATCCCATCGCTTGATAGATCAAGCCAGAATAGAAATCGACATTCGGATACAGCTTGCGCTTGATGAAGTATTCATCTTCGAGTGCGATGCGTTCGAGTTCGAGCGCGATATCGACCTTCGGGTTGCGGCCTGTTACTTCGAAGACCTCATCGGCAAGTCTCTTGATGACTTTCGCTCGCGGATCATAGTTTTTGTACACGCGGTGGCCAAATCCCATCAATCGTTCTTTGCCCTCTTTTACCAACTTGATGAATGCCGTCACATTATTCTTCGTTCCGATCTCATCAAGCATCATTAACACGGCTTCGTTTGCCCCGCCGTGGAGCGGTCCGTACAGTGCAGAAGCGGCAGCCGCAGTTGCGGCGAACGGATCGACATGCGAGCTCCCGACATTTCTCATAGCGCTCGTGCTGCAGTTCTGCTCGTGATCGGCATGCAGGATGAATAACACGTCCAGTGCATGCTCGAGTACGGGATGTACTTTGTATTTGAGCTCCGTCATCTTGAACAACATGCTCAGGAAGTTGCCGGCATAACTTAGCTCGTTGTCCGGATACACATATGGTCTGCCGACGCTGTGACGATATGCGAACGCGGCAAGCGTTGGCATCTTCCCAACGATTCGAAAGATCTGGAGTCTCCGCGAATCGCGGTCCAAAATATTCTTTGCGTCGGTGTAAAATGTTGAGAGCGCAGCGACTGAGCTGATGAGCATTCCCATGGGATGAGCGTCGTAGTGGAAACCATCCACGAACTTCTTGACATTTTCATGGATGAGGGTGTGCATCATGACATTATTCACCCACTCTTCGTACTGGACTCTCGCCGGGAGATCTCCGTAGATGATCAAATACGCAGTCTCAAGGAAATTGCTTTTCTCTGCAAGCTGTTCGATAGGATAACCTCGATATCGAAGGATGCCCTTATCTCCATCGATGAACGTGATCTTACTTTTACATGCAGCAGTATTCATAAACGCGGGATCGTATGTCATCATACCGAAGTCATCGTCTTTCACTTTAATCTGTCGCAGATCCATCGCCCGGATGGTGTCGTGCTCTATCGGGATCTCGTACTGTTTTCCGGTGCGATTATCAGTGATGGTCAATGTGTTCTTGCCGTTTAAGGGAGTCATGGATTTTTCCCTTTTCTCGGCTGTCAGAGGTGTATTTGAGTTTGGCATACAAAGTCTCCGGATAACGATTGGATGGACATCGACATACTAGGTATATCTGAATTAAATGTAATAAATTTTTCAGAGAAAAACATTTCCAAAAATAAAAAGAGAGAAAACTTTCCGTATTCACTTCGTGAAGATGGCCACGATTCGGTTTGCCACCTTCTCCGCATTCATTATACAATCTCCTACCGCGATCCCACCTCGGAAATTACCGCACAGAAACGCTCCGCGGAAGTTCTGCTCGAACCGATCCATTGCCTTTAAAACTCGATAGTACCCAAGATTGTATTGTGGAATAGCTCGTTCCCATCGGATGATTCTTGAATATACTGGCTCACTCTGCACGCCCATGAGCGAATGCAGCTCTTCGAGGGCGAGCATCGTGAGCTGGTCATTATCCATCGACACAAGATCTGGCTGCCGCGCTCCACCAACGAACGTCGTCAACGCAACGGAGCCCTCCGGCGCGCGCTTCGGGAACAACGTTGATGACCAGATTGCGCCGAGAATCTTTCGGTGCTCGATCTCAGGCACAAGAAATCCAAAACCATCCAGCGATTGATTGACCTGATCGATCTTGAATCCTAAGAATACTTCAGCAACGGGCGGATAGTAGATCGATTCAAGCGTCGTCGCCATCTCAGGATCGATAGGGCGGATGATTGATGCTGTTCTGTACGCGGGAGCGGCAAGGACAACCGCTGCCGCGTCAACAGTTTGCTGAACACCCTCGTGCCTATACGAGACCGTGTAGATCGGATATGTTCCGGCGCGCAAGGGTATGATATGGTCAACGGTTGTTCCAAGTTTCAATGAGTCGCCGAGCCGAGCGGCAAGGCTCCTTGGAAGCGTTTGCATGCCATCCACGAACGAGAAGAGTTTCGCTCGGTCTTTTGAAAACTCCTTTCGCTGTTTCCGTTCCCGTCGCGATTTGATTGCACCTTTCATGAGACCGCCGTACGTTGATTCGAGAGAGTACAACTTTGGGAACGCAGATTGAATGGAAAGCTTCTCCGGATCGCCGGCATACACACCTGCAACGAACGGGTTGATCGCATAGTCGAGGAATTCTTTGCCGAGTCGCCGACGAACGAAATCGGCAACACTCTCTTCGAACGGGGCTCGTCCAATGAATGGTTCTTTCAGGAGGCGGAGCTTTCCGTTGAGGGTCCATATGGTAGATGTGAGAAACGCAATGGGACTTGTCGGCAAGGGAAGGAGTCTGCCATCTCTTACGACGTACCGTGTTGCGCTTGCTTCGTTCGCGTAGAGACGCTGGTTGGTGATTCCCAATTCATCGAGAAGCTGATTAAAGAGCGGCGTCGTCTCGAGAGCGCTGTTCGGTCCCGTTTCGATGAGCCACTCATTATCGCGCAGTGTCTTCATCGTTCCACCAACTTCAGAATCTTTCTCCATCACGATCACACGAAAGCCGCGTTGCTTCAGCCAGTGGGCAACACACAGACCGGAGATGCCTGCACCAACGATCACGATTGGGGTATTGAATTCCACGGGTGAGTTACGTTGGTAATCTTCGGAGTGTTATCGCCAATTGCAAATGGTGCGTTAAGGCTCGCATATCAAACGTTTGCCAGCACCACTTCGGTGAGGCATTGGATAAATTTCGGATCGTCGTTCAAGGCGGGCATCATTTCGAATCGCTTGACGCCGAGGTGCTCTGCTTCTTCACGCGCCTCGATGTTGATTTCGTGCAACGTCTCGACGTGTTCCGTGACAAAGGCGATCGGAATGACGAGGAGATGTTTCCGACCTCGCACTGCACATTGACGGATTGTCTCGTGGAGCGAGGGCTTCAGCCACTCGGCAGGCCCGACCTTGCTCTGATAGCACAACATATGCGGCGATGTCCAGCAACCCTTTTCAACAACCAGGCTGACCGTCTCCTCGATCTGCGTCTTATACGGATCGCCTTGTCGAACGAGGCTGAGTGGAATTCCATGGGCGCTGAACACCAGATCTACATTCTTGGGGTCGAGGTCGGAGAACTTGGTAAGCGTTGCATTGATATGATCAACAATCGCTTCGATGTAGAGTGGGTGGTTGTGATAGCAGCAGATGATCTCTGTCGGCACATTGTTGAAGTTCAAGCGCGCAGCTTGGCGTTTCCACTCCTTGATGCTTGAAACTGTTGTCGCCGTGGAGTACTGTGCGTAGAGCGGAAGCAGGATCACTTTTTTAAACGACCCTTTCTTCAGTTCTTGAATTGCCTCTTCCGTGAGTGGATGCCAATAGCGCATCGCTACAACAACTTTAGCGGGGAGACGTTTGTTGAGCTCGCGCTCAAGCGCGACAGCCTGTGCCGCGGTGAGATCGATGATGGGCGATTTGCCGCCAATCTCTTTATAATGTTCAGCGACTTTCTTCGAGCGACGTGTTGAAATGTATTTCGCGAGCGGCTTTCGGGCAAGAAACGCTCCCGGGAAATTGATAATATCCGGATCACAGAAGAGGTTGTAAAGAAACGGCTCGACAGCATCGAGCGAGTCCGGCCCACCCAGTTGAAACAACACAACAGCGATCTTCGCTCCTTGATTCATACCCACTCGCGTGGATGTTGAAGGATGGTCACGAGTGCCTCCTCGCGCGTGCCTGCCTCAGGTCGATAATCGTATGGCCACTTCACTTCCGGTGGAAGTGACATCAATATGGATTCGGTTCGTCCTTCCGTCTCAAGACCGAAGAGGGTGCCGCGATCATAGATGAGGTTGAACTCAACGTAGCGTCCGCGACGAATCTTTTGCCATTCTTTCTCTCGTTCGCCCCATGGCTCATGTCTTCGTCGCTCGACGATGGGGATATAGGATTCCAAAATTCCGTGACCAACATCTTGAACAAATTCCAGAAGTTGGTCAAGGTCCCCTTTGAGGTAATCAAAGAAAATTCCGCCAACGCCGCGCGCTTCTTTTCGATGGCTGATGAAAAAATACTCATCGCACGATTTCTTGAAGCGAGGGTACCATGAAGAATCGTATTTGTCGCAGATGGCTTTCCATACTGCATGAAAATGTTGAGCGTCCTCCGGAAAAAGGTAATAGGGTGTAAGATCAGCTCCACCGCCAAACCAAGCATTGCCATCCGCCAGTTCGAGATATCGCAAGTTCATATGAACGGTCGGTACCATGGGGCTGCAAGGATGCATGACGAGAGAGATGCCTGTTGCAAAAATGTTTTGAAGTGGAACGGATAGACGCGTCGCGAGATTCTCCGACAAAGGGGCTGCGACTGCGGAAAAATTCACGCCCGCTTTCTCAAAGATAGCACCATCTTGTAACATACGTGCTCTCCCACCGCCGGCAGTTGGATGAGACCAATGATCCTCAGTGAATGTCTCTTTTCCATCGATTGTCTCCACTGCTCTACAAATATCGTCTTGGAGACGCTTGAAGTGTTCTTGCGCGCCCTGTTTCACGTGGCTGTGAGAATCGATTATTGACATTGGACCAAGAATGGGAAGAGAGTGACTTTTGGAGATCAATCGGCGAATCCATGGCTCGTAAGGAGGCGAGCTCCCGACGAGCCACAAGACTTCTCTTGTTACATCCCTTTCAAAATCCGATCGATCTGTTCTGCGTGCCCGGTTTCTTCGACGATGATTTCTTCGATCTTGATCTTCAGTCCGATCTCACCCGCTTCTTCAGCCTGCATGGCACGCTGGCTGTAATTCTCAATTGCCTCACGCTCAAGTTTCAGATCGTATTTCAACATACCTTTGACATCCTTCGGTGATTTGTACTGTGTTGGTGTAGTGATCGGTTTGCCACCGAGCGCCGCGATCTTTTCTGCAAGAAAGATTGCATGTTGCATTTCGCCTGTGATTTCTGGGGTGAGGAACTCTCGAAGCTCTTCACCATCCCACCCAGTTGCGGTGGATGTTTGATAGAGATAGAGAATTGCCGCGCCGAGCTCGTTGGCAAGGTCTTGGTTCAATCCGTTCATGAGCGCTTTTTTATCTGCCATGGTTTGCTCCTTTGAAGTTGTGAGAAGTTATGAATGATAATGTTGACTTTCTTCCTTCACCGCCCGAACAAATTCTTTCGCGTGTTCAACAGGTATATCAGGCAAGATGCCATGCCCCAGATTGAAGATGTGCCCCGTGCCTTTCCCGAATTTTGCAAGTATGGACTTCACTTCATCACGAATTCGATCAGGGTTCGCGTACAATACCGTTGGGTCAAGGTTCCCTTGTAATGCCACCCGATCGCCGACACGGGCGCGTGCGTCGCCGATATCGGTTGTCCAGTCCAATCCAACAACGTTGCATCCTGTTGCCGTGATCTTTTAAAGAGAGTGACCACAATCTTTACAGAAGACAATCACCGGCACATCCTTCGTCTCTGTCTCGGCGATAACTTGCTCGATGTAGCGCAATGAGAATTCCTGAAAGGAGTCTCCGGTCAAAATCCCGCCCCACGTGTCGAAGATTTGAACTGCCTGTGCGCCCGCTTGAATCTGCGCGCTCAAGTGTGCCGCAACTGCTTTTGCGAGCTTTCTTAGCAGGTCGTGAGCTTGTTTTGGGCAGTTGTAAATCATTTCTTTAATATAACGGAAATTCCTCGAACCGTGGCCTTCAACCATGTATGCAGCGAGTGTCCACGGCGATCCGGAAAATCCAATAAGAGGAACTCGATCCTCAAGGTGCTTTCGCGTCAGCCTCAGCGCGTCCATCACGAATATCAGTTTATCGTGCGGGTCTGGAATGTCCAGTTTTGCGATATCCTCAGAAGATCGAATGGGAGATGGAAATGATGGACCACCTTTGCCCTCCTCTATGAGGAGTTTCATCCCCATCGCTTCCGGGACAACCAGAATATCGGAAAAAATAATGGCAGCGTCAACACCAACAATGTCGACTGGCTGAACGGTTACCTCAGCGGCAAGCTCCGGTGTTTTGCAGAGCGTGAGGAACTCCACTTTCGCTCGGACAGCACGATACTCAGGAAGGTAGCGCCCAGCCTGACGCATCATCCACACGGGAGTTCGCGGTGTAGGCTGGCGAAGGCAAGCCTTGAGGAACAGATCATTGATCATAAATTTCGTTTCTCGGATTGCCGGGAAGGGATTTCGTTGTCGCGAACCTCGGATGGAAGAGCATGAGCGATTGACTCGACCAGCGCCTCAATCGTTGATTCGGGGGGAATGATATCCCATTCCAATCCTCCCTGTTCAACAGCCTTGGCAGTTACGGGTCCAATGACAGCGATCTTGGTGTGATGAGACATCCGATCGATTTCATTGTGTGAGAAGAGGGCAATGAAATTCTTAAAGGTGGATGGACTCGTGAATGTCACCACATCAATCTTGCCACCGAGCAGCATCGTCTTGATCTCCCGGACATTTTTCTCTTCCGGTTTCTGAGTCTGATAAACGATAATTGAATCCACCTTGGCGCCGAGGATCTTTAGATTTCCAGCGAGCGTGTCATCTCCTACATTACCTCTGGGGAACAAGAAAGTTTTACCATGGAGATCTTCATGCTGCAGTGCCTTCGCAAGATCCTGAGCAGTGAATTTCTCAGGCGTCAATGTGACCCGGAGCCCGTGAGATTCAGCAGCGGTTTTGGTTTTCTCTCCGACAACAAATATCAGTTTTGACCTTAGGTCTTGGAGCAAGACCTTTCGCTCATTGATCCTGCGAAAGAAAAACTCGACACCATTTGTGCTCGTGAACATGAGACCATCGTACATGTACAGGGCATCAATTGCTTTATCGCTGGCCTCCCACGAAACTGGCGGGGTAATCTCGATTGTAGGGAATACGATCGGAGCTCCGCCCCACCGCTCAACGAGGCGGACAAACTCTTCCGCCTGGTGTGCAGATCGTGTGATTAGTATTGTTTTACCCGATAAATTCATTCGCTGATACGAACGACGGGCACCCACGTGGAGAAATCTGGGGAATGTTGCTGTGCTTGGTAATCCCGTATCATATAACAGGCACTTCGAACGTTCTCGGGTCACGGATCTTTTCGAGAATCTCTCTGCCTCCGCTGTCGACCAATGACTGTGCGAGTTGTATGCCCAGGGCATCGGCTTTATCGGGTGCGCCGTGGAGTTTCCCGCGAGCGATCTTTCTTCCATCCAGACTTCCAATGAATCCATCCAGAAAAAACTCATTATCTTCAATCCGACCGTACGCTCCGATCGGTACCTGACATCCACCTTCGAGATGGCGAAGAAATGCTCGTTCACCCATTGTCGCCACCGTCGCCGCGCGGCTCGCCAGCACTTGCACGTACTTTTGGGTAGATGGGTCGTCGTCGCGGATTTCAATTCCGAGAGCACCTTGCCCGACAGCGGGTAACATCCGCTCAATCGGAATAACTTCGGTGATGCGATCGACTAATCCGAGGCGGAAAACACCCGCGCGTGCGAGGATCATCCCATCCCAATCCGATGCCTCGAGCTTGGCAAAGCGGGTCTGTAAGTTGCCTCGGAGATCGATGACCTCTACATCGGGGCGCCAGTTGAGGAGTTGACATTTCCGCCGCAAACTTCCGGTGGCGATCTTACCTCCGTGTGGAACATCCTCAAGATGGATATATTGTTTTGAAGGATGTTTGATGAACACATCATGCACATCCTCACGTTTTGTGATCGCCCCGATAATTAACCCCAGGGGCAGTTCGGTTGGAAGGTCCTTCAGGCTGTGGACGGCGAGATCGATCTTGTGCTTGAGTAATGCATGCTCGATCTCTTTTGTGAATAATCCTTTATCACCAATTTTTGAAAGAGGTGAGTCAAGAATTTTATCACCCGTTGTCTTCATAGTCTCGATCTCAATCTGGAGCTGGGGAAATTTCTTTTCGAGTTCATGTTTCACGAACCCTGCTTGCCAGAGGGCGAGCTGGCTCCCACGACTTCCGATGATAATTCTTTTCTGCCCGCGGGTCATTGGTGCGTTCTCTTATCCAGCCCAAAGATATGGCGGATGACGGAAATCCTGGTACGTGATTCCTCATCGGTATGCTCGGTCGTGCCATTTTTCAGGTTTACCATCGGTGCGTGGAGAATCTTGTTGACAATACGTTTCGTGAGCATTTCGATCTCTTCTCGCTTGTCTGTTGCGAAATGATGGAGATGCTTCTCCACCTCTGCCTGCCGAATTGCCTCAAACTGATCACGGAGTTGTTGGATTGTCGGAGTGACCTCAAGGGAATCGTACCAGAGTTGAAAATGCTGTAGTTCTTCAGAGATTATTTTTTCGATCTTTGGCACTTGCGCCCGGCGGGAAGTGAGATTGTGGTCGACGATGTGGTTCAGTGCGTCGATATCGTGCAGGAAGACGTTGTCGATGATATTCGCACTTGGGTCGACGTTGCGCGGCACACCAATGTCGATAATGAAAAGTGGTTTGTTGCCCCTGAGCTTCATCACCTGCCTGATGTCGTGCGCAGAGAGAATATGTGCGTTCGCCTCAACAGAGCTGATGATGATATCAACGTGAGGAAGTTCGGCGAGTATCTTGTCAAAGTCGATCACACGACCACCGAGGTGAGCGACTAATTCTTCAGCTCGCTGTCGGGTGCGATTCGCCATAAGCATTGTTCCAAGATTCCGACTTGCAAGGTGTTTCGCAGTCAGTTTCCCGGTCTCGCCCGCACCGATGAGGAGGGCTGTCCGCTTGGAGAGGTCTTCAAAAATCTTTGAAGCAAGTTCGGCAGCAGCATAACTTATGGAAACGGCGCCTTCGCCGATTTCAGTTTCTGTCCTCGCTCGTTTTGCAACATGGAACGCCGTGTTGAACAGCCTATTCATGAGAATCCCGGTTGTGTGAGAATCCTGCGCAGCGCTGAAGGCTTCTTTCATCTGACTTAAAATCTGAACGTCGCCAAGCACCATTGAATCAATGCCTGAGGCGACAGCGAAGAGATGTTGTGCCGTTTCAATCCCGGAAGTCAAACAAAAATGGTGTTCCCCAACAGTCTCTTCTGACTGTTTGTGTTTGGCAAGCAGCCTCCATACGGGTTTGCCATTCGTTAATTCATGCCGCTGCACATAATATACTTCTGTTCGATTGCACGTTGAGACAAGAACCACCTCGTGGAAGTATTTATCCCTTAAGGTAGGCAACATCGTTTGGATCTCACTGATGGAGAACCAGAGTTTTTCCCGGATCTCGATAGGAGCAGTCCGATGATTAATGCCAAGACAGTGTATGTTCATGAGTCCATGGGCTGTCTGTTTCTCGCGGCCCGTTGAGGTTCCTTGTATATGTGATCATTAGCCACTAGTGATCAGTAAAATTTGTGAAACCCGCCGAAGAACATATTAATGATCGTAATAGAAAACATGGCAAGGGCAAAGCCAAACATAGATAGGACCATAATACGTTTTCCCTGCCAGCCAATAACTTTCTTTGCCATTAGTCCGATGGCATAGATAAGCCAGATTGCAATTGTTCCGAATAACTTCGGATCAGCATACGAGAAGTTCTCTAGAGCGCGCGGCAACCAGATCAATCCCACAACGATTGCGATTGTTAATAACACAAACCCGAAGACAGTCGCTGTGAAACTCATCCGCTCCAGGATCTCAAGATTGGGTAACCGTTTGTATATGACACCGAACTGGCTTGACTTGATATCGTGGTACAACATGAGATAGAGAAACCCATAAACGGCTGAAATCGTGATAGCCGCATAACCCAAAAAAGCACTCGAGACGTGGAAGCCGAGAAGGCTGCTACGGAGGATCGGTGGAATTTCCCGCACCTCCTTAATAAAAATCGACGAGACGAGCTGGAAGAAAAAAGGGAGCATGAGGATGAAATATCCTGTTGCCGTATTTCCCGTCCGCAACTCGATATAGGTATAGACAAGCACGATCGTGCACGCAATCAGTGACAAAATTTCAAAAACAGAGGTGATTGGTGGATGAGAAAAGACTATTGTACGAATGATTACGTAGCCAGCATGGAGGCTTGCGGTTGTCAACAAGAGGGGGGCCTTTGCTGATTCGGCACCTTTACTTCCGCTGAAAAATGCCTTCCCATATACCCAAATTGTTGCAAAGTAGAGAAACGGTAGAACAAGCTCACAAAAACCGATGAGAAAATGCATATACAAATAGTAAAGATATAAATTCTAATAGCAAGGTACTCAAAATGGGAGCCATTATCAAGGAAGGGTCTGACCCCATAAAGTGCAGCAACTGGGTCTTGCAACTGCGGAAGGTCTTTCTTATATTCAAATACAATCAGTGATCAAAACACTCCTTTAAAAGTTTATCCATCAATCATGGAACAAATATTACAATTTATTGAAGAGAACAAAGCGCGCTACATAGAAGAACTTAAGTCGCTTCTTGCAATCCCAAGTATTAGCACTAATCCAGATTACAAACCTGATATTGAGCGATGTGCACAGTGGGTTGCAGACCATCTGACGACAATCGGGATGAACAACACTAAGATCTTGCCGACAGCCGGACATCCCGTGGTTTACGCGGAATGGCTGGAAGCTCCCGGCAAACCGACAGTGCTTATCTATGGACATTATGATGTCCAGCCAGTCGATCCAATACACCTGTGGACATCCCCACCATTCGAGGCGACGATTCGTGGTGAGAATTTATATGCCCGCGGTTCTGCCGACGACAAAGGTCAAGTCTTTATCCATCTTAAGAGTATTGAAGCGTACATGAAGAAGATGGGCAACCTGCCGATCAACCTCAAAATGATCATTGAAGGTGAAGAGGAAATTGGCAGCGAGCATCTCTCGACGTTCTTGAAGGAGCACAAAGAGTTATTGAAGGCAGATCTTGTAGTCATATCCGATACATCGATGTTTGCAAGAGACGTGCCGTCTGTATGTTACGGGTTGCGGGGGCTCGCGTATATGCAGATCGATTTAATTGGTCCCAATAAAGATCTGCACTCTGGTTCATTTGGCGGGTCAGTTCATAACCCGATTCAAGCATTGACAGAAATTATCGCACAGCTCCACGATAAGAATGGTCGAATCACAATCTCAGGTTTCTACAACGATGTTTTGCCGCTTACCAAGAAAGAGCGCGATGCCTATCGAAAGCTGCCCTGGAGTGATAAGAAGTATGCGAAAGAATTGGGGGTGACCCAGTTGCACGGTGAGAAAGGCTTCACGACTCTTGAACGATTGTGGGCGCGACCGACGCTCGAATGCAACGGTATCTATGGTGGATTCACAGGGGAGGGAGCGAAAACTGTGTTGCCCGCGAAAGCATCCGCAAAGATTTCGATGCGTCTGGTGCCGAACCAGAAGTCAGACAAGATTGCCAAGCTGTTCGAGAAACACATCAAGAAAATAACTCCCAAGACAGTTCACGTCAACGTCAGCTATATCCATGGAGGTGAAGCAGCCATTACGCCTATCGACAGTCCGGGTGTGCAGGCAGCTGTAGCAGCATTGGAGAAAGGTTTCGGGAAGAAGCCTCTTTACCAGCGCGAAGGCGGATCGATCCCAATTGTGGTTCAGTTTAAACAATTGTTAGGGCTTGATACTGTTCTATTGGGTTTTGGGTTACCGGACGAGAACGCTCATGCACCCGACGAGTTCCTCAATCTCGGCAATTTCTATGGCGGCATTAGAACGGTTGCACATTTTTATAATGAGTTACCTTATTTTGTGAAGAATGGCAAGAGAAAATAATCATCAGCATTGAGCCGCGTTATTAAGCTTCACGATATTGTCATAACCCCGCTGACTCCCGAAATATCTTGAGAGACTGGTTCTTGCTTTGGGCGAGGGTCATCTCGGTACTTCAACGTTTGTGTAGGATGTTATCTATGAAAATAATTTCAGCTGTTCTCCCTTATCTCCTTTCCATAGCGATTGTTCAACTTGCCTGTAAGGATGAACATGGGGACGATGGTCCAGGCAACCCGGGTGGAACGAATCCACCACCCGCGCCAACACATCTCGTGGCGCACACCGTCAGTTCAACGGAGATCACCTTAGCGTGGCAGAAAGACACCACGGTTGCGATTTCCGGTTTTAAGGTCGAGCGGCAAATTGAGTCATCAGGAACGTGGGAACTTCTTTCTCGAGTGACGAGGAATCCACAATTTGTCGATGCTAACCTTTCTTGTAATACTAAATATTCCTATCGAGTTGTTGCGTACAGCTCTCAAGGCACATCTGACTATTCGAATGTTGCAAGCGCGACGACTGCACCTGATTCTTGGGAATTTCAGTCATCGGGTTCTATTGCCATATTGTATGGTGTTGCCTTTACCGACAGCAGCTATGGTACTGCTGTAGGTAGTGGCGGCATCATTCTTCGAACCACAAATGGCGGATCGAACTGGACACAACAGTCAAGCCCTGCAACCGAAAATCTCTATGGGGTTTCTTTTTCAAGCAGGAATGTGGGAACGGCTGTTGGGAAAGGTGGGGTTATTCTGCGCACGACTGATGGAGGAACGAATTGGGTGACACAAAACAGTAATACAACAAATGATATCCGAGCCGTATTTTGGATTGATGACAGCGTTGGATATATAGCGGGATACCTTGGCTACCTTCGTAAAACCACGAATGGAGGGACGTCATGGCAATCAGAGCCGAGTAGAGTGACGAGTGAACTAAGAGCAATTCATTTCTCAGATCGGATCCATGGAACTGCGGTAGGACTCGCCGGGACAATCATTCACACAACGAATGGAGGCGCGACGTGGACACGACAAGCGACCGGCGTCTCGGGACAATTGTATGGAGTTTTTTTTACCGACTCACTCAGGGGGACTGCTGTTGGTTACGATCAGGGCAACATGAAGGGGCTGATCATCCATACATCCAACGGCGGTGTCTCATGGGCGATGCAAACCAGTGGTACTGCGTACGAACTTGATGGCGTCTCGTTCCTCGATGGCATCAACGGAATCGTTGTGGGCAGTATCGCAACTATTTTGAGGACGACAGATGGTGGTGGGACCTGGACGCCGGAGAAAATCCCAGGAACAAATCATCTTTACGATGCCGTTCTCATTGATAACAAGTTCGGATCGATTGTAGGTTCAAATGGCATTATCCTACGCCTCACTTCCTGTCAGTAATCCTACACGATGAAAATCTACACAAAGACTGGCGACAAAGGAGAGACATCGTTGTTTGGAGGGAAACGAGTTCCCAAAGACGATCTCCGCATCGAAGCGTATGGAACGGTGGATGAACTGAATAGTGTCCTTGGGATGTGCCGGTCGATGAATCCTGCTCGAGAGATCGATGAGATCCTCGACGAAATTCAGCATGATCTTTTCACGCTTGGCGCTGATCTTGCTACCCCTCTTGATTCGAATCGCTCAGACCTCAAGCGAATTAAGGGGACGGATGTGGCGCGCCTTGAGAAACATATCGATAGGATTGATCCAACGCTCGAACCGTTGAAGAATTTTATCCTCCCGGGCGGAAACCAGTCTGCTGCCTTGCTTCATTTTTCGCGGACCGTGTGCCGTCGTGCAGAGCGATGCATGGTTCGACTGGCACGTGAGAAGCAGGTCGGTGAAGAACCATTGACCTATCTGAACCGCCTTTCTGATTTATTGTTTATTCTCGCTCGTTCGGTGAACGCACTCACCAAAACCACTGAAACAAAGTGGGTTCCCTAACATGCACAATCCAGGGATTGCATAATGGGGCAGGCGTAGAGCCGTGAGCTGGATTCTCGGTCTTATAAGCGATCATCCTTCAGTAGATCGGCTACAGAAAATTTCCACTCTCCATCCCATACCTTCTTACAAAATAACAACCCCCCAGTTGTACTTGGTTGGAGGAGGATTGCGATCGATGTGCTCATCCAGTTTGGAATTTTCCTCAGAGCAAAAGAGTGACACCGGTTGGATTGTAGCCGGTCTTGGTATCCACCGTCAAGAGGAACGATGTATATTCTTGTCTGCTGGCGAGTGGCAGACTCTGCTTAGGGAGCCCCAACCACACCTTGATCATCTCGACGGTCATTTCGTAATAGTCCGATGGCAGCCCGGGCAAATCACATGCTTCACCGATCAACTTGGTCTTCGCCCGTTGTATCTCACCGAAGTAGATCATGGCGTTGCCTTTTCAACACGACTTGATTGGATAGCACAGTTGATGGACTTTCGTGATGTAGATATTGATTCCCTCAGCTCCCACTGGCTCACGTTTCATCAGCTTTCCTCGGGAAGCCTTGTCGACGGAGTGAAGCGACTAGGTCCCGCTGGAATGGCAAGGTGCACATCAGCATCACTCTGCCTTGAGGGACATAAGTGGGAGCTTCCTCATGACGAAATGCGAGGAATGAGCCTTGAGTCAGTCTTGATGGCGCTGGTGAATCCAATGCTTGGCAGAAGTCAAACTCTATCCTTAGGTGTATCCGGCGGGATGGATTCCAGGTTCCTGTTGTGCCTCTTGCGTGGATGCCCTCATCAAACATATCACATTCACACCTTTGGTCATCCTGATGATCCAGATGTCCACCTTGCAAAACGGATTGCAAAGGGAGAACAGCTTTCTTATCTCCACTTGCATGAATCCATTCCCGATGTGGATCAATGTCTCAAGGCTCTTAAAGAATATATGGCGTATAATTGTGCAACCGAACCGGCATCCTCGGTACTGAAGATGCGGTACTTCCCACACATTCATGAACTGGACAGAGTTGTTATCGATGGCGGCTTCGGCGAAATCGCGCGGCGACAATATTTTAATAGGCTCCTGAGGTTAGGGAAGCAAGCATTCCATAGCGGGGATCCCCGGAAGATTGCACCATATTTCAGGGTTCACCGCGCGAAGATTTTTAATGAAGAGATCATACGCTCCATGGAGAGCACTATCGTGCAACACATTGATTACCTCTGGACGCAGATGCCGGACATGATCCAGATTGGAGATGAGAATTTTCTTGATCTCCTGGCAATTCGGACGCGGTTTCCGAACTGGGGAGCGTATGAACAGAGCAGGATGGACAGCATGGTATTGAACTATATGCCCTTTGCGCAGCCTTCATTTCTCCGAAAGATGTTTCAAGTCCCTGTGCAAGTAAGGAAGAACGGAAGATTGTTTCGGGAAATAATCAAGCGCCGATCGCCGTCGTTAGCCTCTTACCCCCTCGTGAAAGGTGGAACCACATATCCTTTTGGTATGTCGACTCTCACCTCGCAGCTTTGGACACGCTTGAAGAAGAAAGTTGGAATTACCTTCAAAAACGTGATGCCCGTTAAATTCTTGCACCACTTATCGGAGTTTGTCAAGGATACCGCTCATTCAAGGGAAGTCAAGAATTCTTCACTCTACGATCATTCATACATTGTCAAGATAGTGGATCAATTTTATCATGGGAAGCTCGAACTTGCTACCGAAGTAGACTGGTGGTTAGCGTTCGAAGTATGGCGGCAGGGGATTGTTAATGGTATAAAATAAAAAACGAGCAACGGGCAAGTGTGGCATTCCAACTTGGGAGGCGAAGTCAGAAACCGTGGATCTCGCCCGATTGCTCATACGAAAGATACAACACTTGAGAGAAAAAGTCAAGGATTTTTTTTGGAAAAAAGAATGAACGAAAAATTATCACATCAATCGTGCGATCATCCGCAGAAATCGTTTCTCTCCATTTAATTCTTCCTTAAGAACCGGCTGCAGATGAATTCCGTTTTTGACTTTCTATCAAATTCTTTCTATATTTTGACGCTGTACAGTAGTTTCTAAGCTTTCTACCTCGAAAATATTATAATTCCATGCTCACTGAGTTCGGACGAGTGTTTATCTTTTTCATCATCGGCGCGATTTTCGTTGCCGGAGGTCTCGTCACAGCATGGCTTGTACGCCCACAACGATGGTATCCGAATAAACTCACTTCATACGAATGTGGTGAAGAACCCATCGGGGATTCGTGGGTGAGATTCAACATTCGTTTCTATGTTGTTGCCCTCATTTTTCTTGTGTTCGATGTTGAGGTTGTCTTTCTCTTTCCATGGGCTGTAGTGTATCAGAAGCTTGGAATGTATGCGTTTGTCGAAATGCTGATTTTCCTTGCCGTTCTCCTAGTCGGCTACGCGTATGTGTGGGGCAAAGGCGACTTGGATTGGGATAAGCCGGAGCCGCAGATACCGAGCGTGAAAGGCAAGGAAGTAACGAAACCCCAATACGCTGAAGAGGTCACAGGGTAAAGCTATCACATGGGACTCTTAGATAAACAATTTAACAATAGCAACGTCATCATCACCTCGCTCGATAATCTGTTGAATTGGGCGCGGCTCTCCTCGCTGTGGCAGATGCAGTTCGGACTTGCCTGCTGCGCCATCGAGATGATGGCAACAGCCGCCTCACATTACGATTTTGATCGATTCGGTGTCATTCCCCGCGCAACTCCACGGCAATCCGACGTGATGATTGTTGCAGGAACGGTTACGCTGAAGATGGCAAGCCGCATCAAACGGTTGTACGACCAGATGTCGGAACCGCGATACGTGATCTCGATGGGAAGCTGTTCGAACTGCGGCGGACCGTATTGGGAACACGGGTATCATGTGCTCAAGGGAGTCGACCGAGTCATTCCAGTTGATGTCTACGTCCCCGGTTGTCCTCCCCGACCTGAAGCACTGATGGAGGGCTTGATCAAGCTGCAAGAGAAAATCCGCAACGAAAGTTTAGTGAAGAAGACTACGTAGGCATATGACTTCACAAGAAATTTCCGAGAAGCTCAAGGCTCAGTTTGGGGATGCCATCCTTGAGGTTAAAATCGATGGTGTCCTTGATCCGTATGTCAAGGTTTCACCGCTGAGCGTAAAGAGCGTTGGGCTCTTTCTTCGAGATAACCCGGACATCCAGTTTGATTACTTGATGTGCCTTAGTGGAGTTGACAATGGAAAGGATATTCTTGGGGTCGTCTATCATCTCTACTCGATGACGAAGCGCCATAAAATCACGATCAAAGTTGATGTTCCGAAAGCTCAGGCAGAAGTTCCTTCTGTCCAATCGGTGTGGGCATCGGCGAACTGGCACGAGCGTGAAGCGTACGATATGGTGGGCATTGTGTTTACCGGACATCCCGATCTCCGCCGCATTCTGCTTCCTGATGATTATCCGGGATATCCGCTGAGGAAAGATTTCAAAGTACCTGAGTTTTATCAGGGAATGAAAGTTCCTTATTAGACTTAAGATTTCTCAACGATGCCTGATACCCTCACAGCCCCAATCAAAACATCTACTGGTCGCGCTCTTCGCACTGAAGAGATGGTCATCAACATGGGGCCACAACACCCCTCGACGCACGGGGTATTGCGACTCGAGCTTGTCGTGGATGGCGAGATCGTTGTTGATGTCATTCCACACATCGGTTACTTGCATCGCTGCTTTGAGAAACACGCCGAGCACATGACCAATTACCAGCAGGTGATCCCGTATTGTGATCGGATGGATTACGTTGCCGCGATGAATATGGAATTGGGGTACGCACTTGCTGTAGAGAAACTTCTCGGCATCAAAGTGCCTGATCGAGTGGAGTACATCCGCGTCATCATGGCGGAGTTGCAACGGATAGCTTCGCACTTGATTGCTGCTGGAACGTACGGACTCGACATCGGTGCGTTCACACCGTTCCTCTATATGTTCCGAGACCGTGAGCGAATACTCGATCTCTTTGAGACGACGTGTGGTGCTCGTCTTCTTTACAATTATATCTGGGTCGGTGGCGTCTCTCATGATCTGCCACCGGGATTCATCGATAAGGCGAAGGCATTCTGCAAATACTTCCGTCCGAAGATCAAAGAGTATAACGACCTTCTCACATTTAACGAAATCTTTGTCAAACGCACAGCGAACGTCGGCGTATTGCCGGCAGACGTGGCGATCGCTTATGGCTGTTCCGGTCCGATGCTTCGCGGCTCAGGTGTGAATTGGGATTTGCGGCGCGATGATCCTTATTCCATCTATGATCGCTTTCAGTGGCAACCGCAGATCGGGAAGGGGGAGATGGGAACAGTAGGTGATTGCTGGGATCGGTACATCGTGCGAATTCGCGAGATGGAGCAGAGCATCAATATCATTGAGCAAGCGCTTGAACAAATTCCAGAGGGTGATGTTATGTCTGCCATTCCAAAGCGCATTCGACCAAATGCCGGCGAAGTGTATGTGCGCACGGAATCGGCTCGCGGCGAGCTTGGGTATTATATCATCAGCGATGGATCGACGAGCCCTTACCGCGTGAAAGCTCGCTCTCCGTCATTTGTGAACTTGAGTGTCCTTCCTGAAATCTGCAGAGGATCGATGATCGCCGATGTCGTTGCGATCACCGGAAGTACAGATATCGTTCTCGGTGAGGTCGACAGGTAGTCAGTGATGGAACAATTCCTCAGAAATATCATTGACAACAATTTCTTCATTTATGGAGTCATGGCAGTTGTGCCGTTGCTCTGGATTGTTCCGTACGCGTTGTTCGCAGTGTGGCTCGAGCGAAAAGTCTCTGCGCACATGCAAGACCGTCTCGGTCCGATGCGAGTGGGTGGATGGCACGGTTGGGCACAAACGATTGCAGACATTTTGAAGCTGATCCAGAAGGAAGACATCGTTCCCACTGCCGCCGACAGGAAGTTGCACTTTCTTTCGCCGTGGATAGTGTTCATCGGTTCGTATGCAGCCTTTGCCGCGATTCCTTTCAGCAGTGCGTTCATCGGCAGCAATATCAACATCGGTCTCTTCTATGTTATTGCAGTCTCGTCCCTTGTAGTCGTGGGGATCTTGATGGCTGGTTGGTCATCCAACAATAAATGGTCGCTCTTTGGTGCGATGCGTTCTGCGGCGCAGATCGTCAGCTACGAAATTCCAACGGCGCTTGCCCTGCTTGCTGTGGTGATGATTGCCGGAACCCTCAACCTCCAGGAGATCAACCAACAGCAGAATGGATGGTTCTGGCAGTGGTACCTGTTCAGAAAATTTCCGTTTATTTTCGTTGCCTTTGTCATCTATTTCGTCGCGTCACTTGCCGAAACAAACCGCACGCCTTTCGATATCCCCGAGGCGGAATCGGAGCTTGTCGCCGGCTATCATACTGAATACAGCGGAATGAAGTTTGCGCTCTTCTTTCTCGCTGAGTACGCGAACATGTTCGCCGTGTCCGCTATCGGCTCGACGTTGTTTTTAGGCGGATGGAACAGTCCGTTCGGTGATTTCTTGGGCGGACCGTTCTGGGGCGTGTTCTGGTTCTTGTCGAAAGGGATGCTCTTCGTGTTCGTGCAAATGTGGCTGCGCTGGACCCTGCCGCGCCTCAGAGTAGATCAACTTATGTACGTTTCCTGGAAAGTGTTGACACCGTGGGCGTTTGCCTGCATTCTCGGTGTCGGATTTTGGATGATGTTCTAAGCGGATTATATGAGACAATATTTTCGAGATATCTTTCAATCGGTGTGGACAATCCTTGTGGGGATGAAGGTAACATTTACGCATCTCTTTACTCCTGCAGTGACAATTCAATATCCCGATGTGAAGCTGAAACTTCCCGAGCGTGCGCGCAACCGTCTTTATGTGAACATGGACGATTGCATCGGATGCTTCCAGTGCGATATGGCGTGTCCAGTCGATTGCATAAAGATTGAAACCGTAAAGGCGCTCCCCACAGATGATTTGGGGCTGACTTCCACCGGTCAGAAGAAGCGTCTCTGGGTGACACAGTTTGATATCGATATTGCGAAGTGCTGCTACTGTGGCCTCTGTGTGTATCCCTGTCCAACTGAGTGCATTAAGATGACTGATGTCTATGAGTTCTCTGAGTTTGACAGGCATAACCTCATCTACAATTATGCGACAGTAACTCCTGCTGAAGGTGTGGAAATCAAGGCGAAGGCGGCGGAGTATGAAAAAGAACAGGCTGCAAAGAAAGCCGCAGCTGCAGCACAAGCCAAAGCCGCTGCACCCGCGCCAACTCCCGTCGCGGCAAAACCTTCGCCACCATCGGTGCCACCAACCGTTCCGCCATCAGATAAACCGACTGAATCGAAGCAATGAATCTGTACGACATCGTCTTTTATTTCTTTGCATTTGTGACGCTGGCATCCGCGGGCGTCGTGGTGTTTTCTCGGAATATCATTTACTCGGCGTTCGCTCTTCTCTTTACGTTCTTTGGTGTCGCAGGAATTTATGTGTTGCTGAATGCGGATTTCATCGCGGTGTCGCAAATCCTCATCTACGTCGGTGGGATTCTCGTTCTCATGCTGTTCGGGGTGATGTTGACGAACAAAGTGATCGATGTTGAGATGAAAACAGGGACGCTTCAAACTCTCCCGGCGTCTGTTCTGGTTGCGTTAATTGCCGGTGCGCTGTGCGGAATTTTCTATGTCACCGATTGGAAAATTGTTCGCGGTGTCTCAGCCCCTGCGACAACGACGAACTCTCTCGGCGAAATGTTCATGACAACATATTCGTTGCCATTTGAAGTTGCATCTATTGTGCTGCTCGTTGCCCTGCTCGGCGCGGCGATGATTGCACGGAAAGATCGGCTCCCACAAATAAAAAATCAAAAATAAAAATGTCTTTGCTGGGCAATTACTTTTTTGAATTTTTCATTTTGAATTTCGCATTGGCATGCAGGTTAGTTTAATACATTATCTCATCCTCAGCGCGATTCTGTTTTCGCTTGGCATATACGGTGTGATCACACGTCGGAATGCCATCATGGTGCTCATGGGAATAGAGCTGATCTTGAATTCCGCCAATATTAATTTCATCGCCTTCGCGCGGTATGCCGGGATGCAGCTTGATGGTCAGGCAATCGCTGTCTTCGTGATTATCCTTGCCGCGGCTGAAGCTGCTATCGCGCTCGCGATCGTTCTCAACATTTATCATCGGTTCAATACCGTGAACGTGGATGAAATCAGCAGATTGAAGGAATAGGAAATTGACACAAGAGCTTCTCGTCAAACTTGCGCTCGTTGTCCTGATCCTTCCACTCCTCACCTTTGTGACGCTGGTGTTTATGGGAAAGCGTCTCTCACGGCAAGGTGATTGGTTGGCAACATCGGTGCTGTTCATGTGCCTTTCAATCTCCGCAGTGATCATGTTCCAGAAACTGACGGTATTTGAACAACCGATCAGTTGGAGTTTTCAGTGGATCGATTTCGGAATTGTGCCTCTTCTCGGATCTCTCCATGTGTACCTCGGACTTGCGATTGACAATCTTTCGGCGATCATGCTGGTGGTTGTGTGTCTTGTGAGTTCACTTGTGCACCTCTTCTCCATCGGATACATGCACAGCGATGTTCGCTACTCGCGCTACTTCGCGTATCTTGGGATCTTTACCTTTTCGATGCTGATGATTGTGTTGACGAACAACTTCTTCACGATGTACGTCGGGTGGGAGCTTGTAGGCTTGAGCTCGTATCTCCTGATCGGGCATTGGTATGAGAAGAAATCGGCTGCCGATGCATCGAAGAAAGCATTTATCGTCAACCGGGTCGGTGACATCGGAATGTTTACCGGCATCATGATTCTCTACTACACGTTTCGCACATTCGGTTTCTCGGAGATCTTCTCTACAATGCAGTCGGGGCACATACCGCTGGGGAGTGAAGCCTGGCTCACCGCGGCAGGCATCCTTATCTTCTGCGGAGCGATTGGAAAGTCAGCACAATTCCCGCTCCATGTCTGGTTGCCGGATGCGATGGAAGGTCCCACGCCGGTCAGCGCGTTGATTCACGCCGCGACAATGGTTGCCGCAGGTGTCTATCTTATTGCTCGCACATTCCCGATGATGACCGCCAGTGCCCTGCTCGTGATTGCATACATCGGAGCGATCACAGCATTCATTTCCGCGACCATCGCAATTGCACAAAACGACATCAAAAAAGTCCTTGCGTACTCGACGATCTCTCAGCTTGGGTATATGGTAATGGGACTCGGCGTCGGAGCGTACACGGCTGGCTTTTTCCATCTCGTCACTCATGCCATGTTCAAGGCAGGGTTGTTTCTCGGCTCTGGTTCGGTCATTCACGCGATGCATCATGCCCTACATCATCAGGGCGATCATCATACCGATCCGCAGGATATCCGCAATATGGGCGGACTGAAGAACAAAATGCCAATCACGTTTCTCACGTTCCTTATCTATACACTTGCGATTAGCGGTGTACCGTTCACGTCAGGATTCTTGAGCAAAGATGAAATCCTCGCCGGCACGCTGGCGTTTGGCGAATTGACGGGCCATTATCTTATTCCGATCATTGGGTTCCTCGTCGCCGGTCTGACTGCATTCTATATGTTCAGACTTGTTATTATCGCGTTCCTTGGCGAACATGTCGATCATCATCGCTTCGAACATCTTCATGAATCACCGAAGACAATGACGATTCCTCTCATTGTCTTTGCCGTGCTGAGCTTTTTTATCTTCTATTCATTCAATCCAATTGGTGCTTCGTCCGGATGGTTTTATCACTCAATCGAACGCCCGCAATCGGTTGTTCCCTCAAGCGTTCAGGCAGCAAGCGTTGAGACATTCGAGGAAGCTGTCCATCATGCGCATGTTCCAGCAATGGCGCTCTCGTTATCGGTTGCAGGTCTTGGAATTCTCGCGGCGTTCGCGACATACAAGTGGAAAAAAATCAGCGCCGATGCTTGGGCGACACGCATGAGTAATCTCTACGATTTCTTGCTCAATAAATGGTATTTCGACGAGCTGTACGGAGCGGTAGTTGTAGGTGGTACACTCGCTTTCACTCAGGTTCTGAAATGGTTCGATAATAATGTCGTCGATGGTATTGTGAATGGGACAGCAAGCTGGACGAAAGCCGTTGTCTTCGGTTACACTGAACATGCAAAAGAGAAACGCTCGAGTGCGGTTGTTTTTTTGATTGTCGGATTGCTTGTGTCTGTCCTCGTCGCATTTTGGATCGGACATTGGTTCTGGGCGCAACAATCACACCTCGGTGCCATCCTTATGGCAGCACTCACCGGCGGTCTCACACTATTTTTCTTCTATGCGGGAGCCGGTGGGTTCGACAAGTATGTTGTTGACGGGCTCGTCAATGGTGTTGCATATTTTTCAGGATTTTTTGGGATTCTATTCCGCAAACTTCAGACCGGACGAGTGCAAACGTATATCGCGTTTGTCATCTTCGGTGTAATGGTGCTTTTTTTTGTGTTTCGATAAAAAAACCACAGCAGACCAATTGGTGATCAATCTGTTGTGGATTGATGTTAGATGCTCATAGCGTAGAGGATGAATCGTACATGAACTCTTTTGGAATACTATCATGGATAACATTCCTGCCGGTGGTTGGAATGCTTATCGTGTTGCTTCTCCCGAAGGATAACAAAAACGCGATACGGTGGACGTCGGCAATCATGACCGGATTCCAGGTTGTCCTGGCGGTCTTCATCTATATGAACTTCAACCGCGGGATGGCAGGTATCAATACGGCCGAGGGATTTCAGTTCACGGAGAAAGTGAGCTGGATCGATGTCAAATCGATTGCATGGTTTGGACGCGTTCACATCGACTACTTTCTTGGGATTGATGGTCTCAGCGTTCTGATGGTTATCCTCACCGCGCTTATTTCGTTTATCGCTGTCTTCGCATCGTGGGGAATTGAGAAGTCGTTGAAAGGATATTTTGCTCTCCTCCTCTTACTCGATACGGGTATGATGGGCGTGTTCGTGTCTCTCGATTTTTTCCTGTTCTATGTATTTTGGGAGCTAATGCTTCTGCCGATGTATTTCCTCATCGGCGTCTGGGGCGGACCGCGACGTGAGTATGCTGCGATCAAGTTCTTCCTCTACACACTGTTCGGCAGCGTCTTGATGTTGCTTGCATTGCTTGCCCTCTACTTCAGTGTTTCCGTTGTCGATCCCGCCATCGGGGAGAAGATACATACGTTTAATATGTTAGCGATGATGAATCCTGCCAATTATGATGCAGGTTCGATTCTTGCGGGAGTGAATACGTCGTGGCGGTACATTGCGTTCATCGCTCTCTTCATTGGATTTGCAATCAAGGTGCCCATCTTCCCATTCCACACGTGGTTGCCGGACGCCCATGTCGAAGCACCGACGGCGATCAGCGTCATCCTTGCTGGTGTGTTGTTGAAGATGGGGACCTATGGCATTCTTCGTATCAGCTATCCCATGTTTCCTGATGCGACGGTGTACTATCAAGTGCCTCTTGCCATCCTCGGGTTCATCAATATTGTCTACGGAGCGCTCGTTGCAATGGCGCAGGAGGATTTCAAGAAGCTGATAGCGTATTCCAGTATCAGTCACATGGGCGTGGTGGTCCTCGGCATGGCGGCGCTCAACACGCAAGGGATGACGGGCGCGGTGTTTCAAATGTTCAATCACGGCACGATCACCGCGATGCTCTTCTTGATTGTCGGCGTTATTTACGATCGTGCTCACACTCGCGGCTTGAATGATTTCGGAGGATTGATGAACCAGATGCCCAAGTATTCGGGTGTCATGGTTGTTGCATTCTTTGCCGCTCTCGGCTTGCCGGGGTTGAGCGGCTTCATCAGTGAAGCATTCTCGTTTCTGGGCGCATTCCAATCTGAAGCGATACGTTCCATCACGATTGCCTCGACAATCGGCATTGTCTTAACCGCTGGCTATATGCTTTGGACATTGCAACGCGTGTTTCTCGGTACGTTGCCCGAGAAATGGAAGAACCTGCCCGATATTAACGGGCGCGAACTGTTCACGTTGGTTCCACTTGCCATCGTTGTCATCTTCCTCGGCATACATCCATCGCCTGCGATTAACTTGATGACATCAGCGATCAACACGTTGGTTGGTGTCGTGAATAAGAGTGGCGGCATGGCACTCATTGGCCATTAGCGCGCCACTCTCTCTCTGAGATTTTGACTTATAAATTGATTTCATGCTCGAACAAATCATCCATAGCGTAAATCTCCTGAAACCGGAAACAACGTTGGCAATCACGTTCTGCGTGCTGCTTGTTGTTGATCTTATTGTTAAAAAAAGAGGATCGGAAACAGCGTGGCTTGCACTGATCGGTCTTGCGATCACAGGATTTTTCCTCATGCAGGAACCGGCGGCTGGAACGAACTCGATTTTCTTCAATATGTTTGCTGTGGATGCGTTTTCGATCTTCTTCAAGTTTATTATCCTCGCCAGCACGGTGATGATCGTACTCTTCTCTCTGCAATCGAACGAGCTGAAGACCAAGAGAAGAGCCTTAGGTGAATATTACGCGCTCTTGATTTCTCTGACCCTTGGAATGTTTCTCATGACGGGTGCCAGCAACTTGCTAATGATGTATCTTTCGTTGGAACTGACGAGTATTAGCTCCTATATCCTCGCGGGGTACACGAAGGATGCGGATGATTCGAGTGAAGCGTCGCTCAAGTATGTCATCTACGGGGCAGTGTCTTCAGGATTGATGTTGTACGGAATCTCAATTCTCTATGGACTCACGGGTGCAATCGATATCTATGGTATCAACAAGACATTGATGATGGGGGATGTGAACATGGTCGCCGTGGTCATTGCCGGCATTCTGATTGTGGCGGGATTCGGATACAAGATTTCTGCCGCACCATTCCACTTCTGGACGCCTGATGTGTATGAAGGTGCCCCGATTACCATCACGGCACTGCTCTCAGTTGCGTCGAAGGCTGCCGGCTTTGCGATGATGATTCGCTTTTTCAAAGTGTCTTTCTTAGATCCGACGGTTGGCAATCTCTCGTTCGGCTCATGGGCATTATTCAGAGGGTTTGAATGGAACCAGATTCTTGCCATGATATCAGTGCTAACCATGACGCTCGGGAACCTTGTTGCGATATGGCAAGACAATCTTAAGCGACTCCTTGCCTACTCTAGCATTGCACACGCGGGATACATGCTTCTTGGAGTTGTCGTTTTGAGTAATGAAGGAGTCGCCGCCGTGTTGATCTATTTCGTTGTTTACTTTTTCATGAACCTTGGTGCCTTCTATACTGTCATGCTCGTTGCGAATAAGACAGGTAGTGAAGACATCAAAGAGTATAAAGGACTTGGTTACCGTTCGCCGCTCGTCAGTGTTGCTCTGACCGTATTTCTTCTCTCGTTGACTGGCGTTCCTCCAACTGCAGGATTTGTTGGTAAGTTGTACATTTTCGCTGCCCTCATCAACGCGAAGTGGTTCTGGCTCGCAATTGCCGGAGCACTCAATAGTGTCGTGTCTCTCTATTACTATGTTCGCGTTTTGCGCAACATGTTCCTCCGTCCGGCGGATCCGTCAGCTCAGCCGATAAGCTTCTCTGTGCCACAGATCGTCATTCTTTTGATTCTTGTTATTCCGACTATTCTTCTCGGCCTCTACTTTGGCCCGTTGGTGGAATATGCTCAAGCTTCCATCTCAATGTTTGGCGTGCATTGAGAATTCTCTTTGGTCGCTGTATAAGCATCCTCACAAGGGATGCTTTTTCATTTAAAAACCATCATTGACCTTCAACCGAGAATTTTGTAGTTTCCAGAGAGATTCGAACGATGGCAAAAAAAACCCAGAGACCTGAAAAAAACCAACATTCCATTTCCGGCGACCTTATTCACATTCTTGTCGTCGAAGATGAACGCCATCTTGCGGACTCGATTGCGCGCCGCTTGCAAGAGGAGGGATACGCTGTTGATGTGGTTCATGATGGAGAGGAGGGATTTCAGCTCGCCTCTTCAAAAAAATATCAGCTCATTGTTCTTGATCTTCTTCTCCCGAAGCGAGATGGCTTGCATGTGTTGCGAGAGTTGCGTCGGAACAGAGTGCAGAGCATGATTCTCGTTTTGACAGCAAAGAGTACGGTCGAAGACCGGGTCGAAGGTCTGCGCACAGGTGCCGATGATTATCTCCTAAAACCATTTGCCTTTGCAGAGCTCATTGCCCGCGTAGAGTCGCTCTTGCGGCGACAGGGTGTCGAGCAAAGTACCATACTTCGAGTGGCGGATTTGGAACTCGACATCGAGACACGCAATGTTCGCCGTTCAAGCCGGAGCATTCATCTTACGGCAAAAGAGTATCTTCTCCTCGAACTCTTGATGCGGAATAAGAATAGAATTCTTACCCGACGCGAAATCGCCGAACAAGTGTGGGGATATAACTTCGATACAGGCACAAACGTCGTCGATGTCTATGTCAATTACCTCCGCAAGGCAATTGATGAAGGCTTTCCGAAACGCCTGATCCACACCGTCCGGGGCGTAGGCTTTATCTTGAAAGACGAGTAGATGTTCCGCTCGATCCGATTCCGACTGGCGTTGTGGTACACTATTGTTGTTGCGACAACGTTTGTCTTCGTTTCGTTGGCAATCTACGAATACATTAATCGAACCCTCTCCGCCTCTCTTGATCAAACCATTACGAATGAAGTTCGATGGATTATAACCCGGCTGGAAAAAAGTAAACTGCGGTCGGAGTCGCGCCAGACAACCCGTGAGGATATCTTTGAACACGCTGGATTTTTCCCCGTCAAGGAGTATATTGAGATTTGGGATTCTAACGGAACATTGTTCTACCACTCAGCTAATCTGGGTGACGAAGACACTCTTGCCGCCTATGCGCATCTTCCGCTCGATCAAACATTTCAGATCAGTACTATTACCACGTTTCGGAACCACGATATTCGACTCGCGGTCCAGAAGACTCCTGTCGGTTCCGTGTTCCTGGCAATGCCAACGGAAAGCATCACGGCACCCGGCAATCAACTTCTCCGGATCTTCGCTTGGCTCGGTCCTCTTGTGATTATCGTCGCCGCGGTTGGGGGAGCATATCTCGCAAGAAAATCTTTTTCCAAAATCAATCAGGTTATCGACATCGCTCAGCGCATCACGGCCGATCGTTTATATGATCGCATCCCGGAACATCCTACCGATGACGAAATCGGTAAAATTATTTCCACCTTCAACGATATGATCTCCCGCCTTGATGCCTCATTCACGCAAATGAAACAATTTTCTGCTGATGCTTCGCACGAATTACGAACACCGCTCACAGTCATGCGCTCCCAACTTGAGACTGCCCTGAATAGCAAGATCACCCATTTGGAGCTAAAGAAAATTATCGCAAATTGTCTCGATGAAACACTCAGAATGAGTGCGATCATAGAGAACCTTCTTCTGTTGGCAAAAGGAGATACAGGTCAAGATCACCTCAAGCAAGAGAAGGTTGATCTGGGAAAGCTTATTCGCGAGACCTATGATGAGAGTGTTATCATCGCTTCACAAAAGTCTATTACCGTAACACTCGACTCTCCCCCACATGTGATTGTGAGCGGAGATGAACAACGTCTTCACCAGATGCTGTTGAACCTGATCGATAATGCCGTGAAGTACGGTCGCGACAGGGGAACGATCTTCCTCAGGTTAAATAAGGAGGATGGAATGGCGAAGATTAGAGTTGCGGATGATGGGATTGGGATTTCAGAACACGATATGGCGAGAATCTTCGATCGCTTTTACCGCGTCGATCGTGCGCGATCGCGGGAGTTGGGAGGAGTCGGTTTGGGGCTTTCGATTGCAAAATGGATTGCCGAGACCCACGGTGGAACTATCGGTGTCGCAAGCAAGGTTGACAAAGGGAGTGAGTTTACCGTTATACTTCCTCTTTCTCCCCAGTGAGTCCATCACGTTATTCCACGGGTCAGACCCCTGGAAATAGGATAGCGCTGTTGCTACACATCAATTAAACAACGACTTATCTCTTTCTTTCGAACGCGTGAAACGCTCGTAAATGAGACGGGCGCCTTCGAGAACAAGCCATGGCTCGATGTATTTGATCTCACTGCTCATATTTGCGATGACGCGCGCATAACCACCTGTGGCTATGACGTTTGCATGTTTACCGACGATCTGTTTAATTCGATGGATCATGCCTTCGGCAGCATCGACAGCCCCATACAAGATCCCTGACTGCATGCTGGTCATGGTTGTTGTCCCGATGACGGATTCAGGGAAGTGCAGGTCGATCCGGGGAAGTTGAGCCGTTCTCCGGTGGAGGTCGGCAGCCGATGTTTCCAATCCCGGCGCAATTACCCCGCCTAGATATTCCCCCTTCTTCGAGATGACATCATACGTCGTCGCAGTTCCGAAATCAATCACAATTGCCGGACCTCCGAATTTCTTATACGCCGCCACGGCGTTGCACAATCGATCTGCTCCCACCTTTGTCGGGTCATCATAGCACACTGTGATGCCTAAATCGAGGGAACTGCTGATGATGACGGGCTGCATCTTCAGGTATTTTTCAGCCATCAGACGATAACCATCGATGAGTTGCGGAACAACAGATGCGATGACGACGCCATGGATCTCTTCTGTAGACTGCTTGATCTGGCTATAGAAGGATTGGACGGTTAACCATAATTCATCTTCGGTTCGCTGGGACGAGCTCGTGATTCGGAAGTCGGCTACCAGTTTGGCTTTCTGGAAGAACCCGAGGACTGTGTGCGTATTGCCAATGTCAATTGCTACCAGCATTATTGGATAATGAAATCAGTTGAGAGTAACGTCGCCGGCAAGGACTTTTATCTGCTTGTGCTCTGTCGTCAGAATGAGTCCACCGTCATGGGCAAGGTCGAGCGCGATTCCTGTTATGAAAGAGTCGTGGTGTCGTATCGAAACCATTCTTCCGAACATCGGACAGTATGCTTTCCATTTTTCTCTGATGTCATCAAGATGTCCCGCCTGGATTAATCTGTACTGCTCATCCATCTGATTGACGACAGCAACGAGAACGGATATACGGTTGAGCTCTTCGCCTGTTTCAATGGACATTGATGTGGCAGTGGCCCGCAGTTCACGCGTAAACACTCGTTGGTTTACATTGATACCGATGCCCATCACTACTCCGACGAGTGAGCCCTGCTTGAAGACTGCTTCGGACAAGATGCCGCAACACTTTTTGCCATTCAAGAGAACGTCATTGGGCCACTTACATTCTGGATGAAGGTGCGATTGATCTTGGATCGCCTCTGCGACTGCGAGTCCACCGTAGAGTGATACTATCCCTATGGATTCTGGGGATATCTGCGGTTTCAATACAACAGAAAATGTAAGATTCTTCCCTCGCTCGGAAACCCAAGATCGTCCCATCCTTCCACGTCCGGCTGTTTGCTCTTCGGCGATCACAATCGTTCCTTCCTCTTCTCCCTCCTGAAGCAATGACTTCGCTTTTAGGTTTGTCGAGTCGAGAAGATCGAACGTGTGAATGTTCTTGCCGATGATCTTAGATTGGGTGGAGAGGCGGATCTCTTCTTTGAGCATGTTTCACCAATGGTAGTAAAATCGCGGTCAAAAATCAAGGACTACCCTGCTGACATAATTGAGTCCCGCAATGACAGAGAATTTACGTCTCACTGACACGCTGACAGAAAAATTCAATCACTCCTCGAAGAAGGTTACTCGCTCAATACATCGAATGTTCGATAATGGGATGAATTCATAAAATTTCGCAAGTCTCCGGTTGTGGCACACCGATTGTAAAATAACCGATAAAGAGTTTTCATGCCCTCGGGGGAAAATCTTCCTCGAGTGGCGTTTATACATTCAGGAGAAGGAGTAACATACGATGGCTGGAAAAATTATTGGAATTGACCTTGGCACAACGAATTCAGTGGTTGCAGTCATGGAAGGAAATGATCCGGTGGTAATTGCGAACTCTGAAGGCGGTCGGACGACACCCTCAGTGGTTGGGTTCACTAAGGGCGGCGAACGCCTGGTGGGACAGGCTGCAAAACGTCAGGCGGTCACGAACTCACAAAACACCGTCTTCTCGATCAAGCGCTTCATGGGACGATTCTATGATGAAGTCACTGAGGAAATGAAGCTGGTCCCGTACAACGTTGTCCACGGAGATAACAACACAGCGCGGGTTCAGATAGGAGAGCGGGTGTACTCGCCACCGGAAGTCAGTGCCATGATTCTTCAGAAAATGAAACAGACTGCTGAAGATTATCTCGGCACGAAGATCACGGACGCGGTTATTACGGTGCCCGCCTACTTTAACGATGCCCAAAGGCAGGCAACCAAGGAAGCAGGTGAGATCGCAGGATTGAACGTCCGCCGAATTATCAACGAGCCGACAGCGGCAGCACTTGCGTATGGATTGGACAAGAAACATAAGGATATGAAGGTGGCTGTCTTCGATCTCGGCGGTGGAACATTTGATATCTCAATACTTGAGCTGGGTGAAGGCGTCTTCGAAGTAAAATCAACCAATGGAGATACCCACCTTGGCGGAGATAACTTCGATCAGAGACTGCTCGACTACATCGCAGACGAGTTTAAGAAGCAAGAAGGTGTCGATCTTCGAAAGGATCCGATGGCGTTACAGCGGATGCGTGAGGCAGCGGAGAAAGCAAAGATGGAGCTTTCAACATTGCTGCAAACTGAAGTGAACCTCCCGTTCATCACGGCGACTGCGGAAGGACCGAAACATCTCAATCTCACGATTACCCGGGCGAAGCTCGAACAGTTGGTCTCTGACTTGATTCAGCGCTGTGTGCCGCCGGTGGAGAAGGCGTTACGCGATGCCGGACTTAATCCGAGCCAGGTCGATGAAGTAATTCTCGTTGGTGGAATGACCCGCGTGCCTCGTGTCCAACAGCTTGTCAAAGAGATCTTTGGGAAGGAAGGGCACAAAGGTGTCAACCCGGATGAAGTGGTTGCCGTCGGCGCTGCAATTCAGGGTGGTGTGTTATCCGGAGATGTGTCCGATGTACTGTTGCTGGATGTTACACCACTAACGCTCGGTATTGAAACGCTCGGTGGAGTCATGACGCCGATGATTCAGGCAAATACAACCATTCCCACAAAGAAGAGCGAGATATTCTCAACAGCATCCGACAGTCAACCATCTGTCGAAATTCATGTTTTGCAGGGTGAACGACCGATGGCGATAGACAATCGTACCCTGGGTCGCTTCCATCTTGACGGAATTCCCCCTGCACCGCGAGGCGTTCCACAGGTCGAGGTAACATTTGATATCGATGCAAATGGCCTTCTTCACGTCACCGCCAAAGACAAGGCGACGAACAAAGAGCAAAGCATCCGCATCACCTCGTCGAGTGGGTTGAGCAAGGAAGAAGTTGAGAAAATGAAACAAGATGCCCAGGCACACTCGGCGGAGGATAAAAAGCGTCGTGAAGACGTCGATATGAAGAACCAAGCTGATAACCTCGTCTTTCAGACACGGAAACAGGTGAAAGAGTTTGGCGATAAGATGCCGGCAGAACTCAAATCAAAGGTTGAGACTGCCGCCGATGCACTCGATGCAGCGATCAAGAACGGCACCACAAGCGATTTCAAGGCAAAGATGGATGCACTCAATGCTGCGTGGAATGAAGCCTCCAGCGCGATGTACCAGCAGGCAACAGCCGATAAGGGACAGCAAGCCGGAGCT
>JACOSX010000070.1 GCA_016178625.1 Ignavibacteria bacterium | reverse complement strand
GTCCTTCTTTATCGAGAATAAGCTCGTTGACGATGACGTTTTTGTACGCAGGCTTATCGAACAAAAATGTGCTGATAGAATGAAGCGAATAGAACCAGCCGCGGGTTTGATCGACGCCTTCGCAGATATAATCGGCAGGATGCTGCTCACCAGAGTCGATGCGGTCTTTGTTCTCAAATGGATAGTGCCACTGGGCAAACTGCATCGCACCGGAATCGTACCAAACGTCGATCAACTCAGGTGTTCGCCGCATCTCACCACCACACGAGCAAGCGAAGGTGACTGCATCAACGTGAGGCTTATGAAGATCAAGAGGTTCTTGACTCCCTTTGCCTTCGAGATATTCCTTGACACTTCCGACACACTTTTGTTTTCCACATTGTTCGCAGACCCAAATCGGCAATGGTGTTCCCCAAAAGCGGTCGCGGGAGAGCGACCAGTCTTTGTTCTCTTCCAGCCAGTTACCGAATCGTCCTGAGCCAACTTCCGCCGGATACCAATTGATCGTCTTGTTCAGCTCCACCATGCGGCTGGCATACTTCGTCGTGGCGATGTACCATGAATCTCTCGCGTAATACAATAACGGTGTCTTGCAGCGCCAGCAGTGCGGATAACTGTGCGTGATGGTCTCTTTCTTATAGAGAAGATGGCGCTCCTTCAGATTTCTGATTATCTCGGGATCGGCATCCTTTACAAACTTGCCCGCGAAGTCAGTCACTTCCGGACCAAATTCACCACTCTTGTTAACGGGATGGATGGTTGGAAGTCCATACTTTTTCGCGGTTTGGTAATCATCTTCGCCATAAGCTGGAGCCATGTGGACGATGCCTGTGCCGTCTTCGGTTGTGACGAAGTCAGCTTCAACAACATAGAAGGCTTTTTCTTTGACAGGATGGAAGTTGAAGAGGCGTTCATATTCTTTTTGCTTGTTAATAAGGTGCATTCCATTCCACTTTTCAGCGACCTTGTATTCTCCATCCAGAACGTTAAGCCGCTTCTCGGCAAGTATGAGGTACTCATTCTTATGGAACACTTTCATATACTCAACATATGGATTAACTGCAAGCGCAACGTTGGAGACCAGCGTCCACGGTGTCGTCGTCCAGACGAGGAAGTATGTATTCTCCTCCCCCTTCACTTTCATCTTCACGTACACGCTTGGGTCTTTCACATCTTCGTAGCCGAGTGAGACCTCATGAGAGGAGAGTGGCGTCTCACATCGAGGGCAGTACGGTTGGATCTTGTAACCTTTGTAGATCATTTCCTTATCGAAGTATTGCTTCAACGACCACCAAACAGACTCAATGTAATTATTCTCGAAGGTGACATACGGATCGGTCATGTCGACCCAGTAGCCCATACGGTCGGTGAGGTTCTCCCACTCGGCTTTATACTTCCACACCGACTTCTTGCACTCGTCATTAAACTTTGAGACACCATACTTCACAATCTCATCTTTGTGCTTGAAGCCAAGCATCTTCTCAACTTCAATCTCCACCGGCAGGCCGTGCGTATCCCATCCCGCCTTGCGATGCACTTGATAGCCTCGCATCGTTTTATACCGACAGACAAGATCCTTCAGCGTCCGGCTCATGACGTGGTGAATACCGGGACGTCCGTTCGCGGTTGGTGGACCTTCGAAGAAGGTGAACCCGGGTTTGCCATCGCGAGTTGACACACTTTTCTCAAAGATCTTGTGTTCCTTCCAGAACGCTAATATCCTGCGATCCATCTCGGAGTACTTGATTTTATCTGTGAGTTCTTTGAACAAACGTCTTTCTCTTATTTCTTATTGAAAAACGAAATCAACCACAAGACCAAACTTACTGCAATACTAAGGATGATGCTTGTCGTGATCGGAAAATAAAATTGAAAATCGTCTTTCTTGACATTGATATCACCGGGTAATTTACCGATGAACGGGATCTTATCGATAAACATCAAAAACACCCCGAGACCGATAATCACCAAACCAAAAATAATCAGTATCTTTCCAAAAGGTTGCATCGTTCGACACCTCACACCGTCAAGGGGGGTCACATGAACCGATCTACAATCGTTTAACCAGTTCCTTCATGATCTTCGTCAGCTTCGGTTCCGCTTTGTTTGCGACTGCGATGACTTCTTCCACCGTGACCGGCTTCAACGTGTCAGGGAAACATTCATCGGTGATGATCGAGATGCCCAGCACCCTCATCCCCATGTGGTTCGCCACGATGTTTTCAGGAACCGTAGACATGCCAACAGCGTCGGCGCCGATGCCGCGGAGAAAACGATACTCTGCGCGCGTCTCGAGGTTTGGACCCTGCACTGCGACAAACACTCCCTTTCGAATATCGATCTTCAAACTCGCAGCTACATGTTCAGCACACTCAATTAATGCTTGGCTATACGGTTCGGACATATCCGGGAAGCGGGGACCCATCTCCCCATCGTTCGGTCCGATGAGCGGATTATCTCCTTGAAGATTGATATGGTCGGAAATAATCATGAGATCGCCGCGCCGGAAATCCGGGTTCATCCCACCCGCAGCGTTCGAGATTAACAGCGTTTTCACACCGAGTCCAATTTTGTGAGACATGACGCGGACAGGAAAGGTCACCCGCTGCATCGTATAACCTTCGTAAAAGTGAAAGCGCCCCTTCATGGCAACGACTTTCTTCCCACCGAGTGTTCCGAAGATCAGCTTCCCGTGATGCGATTCCACCGTCGAGATAGGAAAATGTGGAATCTCATCATAGTCCAGAACGATTTCTTTCCTGATCTCTTTCACGAGTCCGCCCAAACCCGTACCGAGAATGATGCCGACCTCGGGTCTCATCTTTGTATGTTTCCGTATATAGGCTACTGCCTCATTGACTTGCTCGCGTAGTTCCATAGATTATTGTTCGAGCTGCTTAATGATTTCTTCGATTTCTAATTTCTCCTTGGACTGCTCCTCGTGAGCGCCCCGAGGGATCCGCGACTGTAGCTCCTCATCAGCGTCCATCACCTTCAGGAGATTAAGTTCAGAGTTCAACAATATCCGTAGGCGGGATACAATCGATTCTTTCTTCACCCTCAAGATCGTGACTTCTTCTTTCACCGTTGTCAAATCGTTTCTCGCTTTCTCAAGGATCTGAGATGCTTTGACCTCGGCTTCCTGGAGGATGAGTTGGGCTTCTTTGCGAGCATTTTCGATCGCTTTTCCACTCGTCTCTTGCGCTTGCATAAAGGTTTGTTGAAGCGCTTTTTCCATCGCCTTGAAATCTTTGAGTTGCGTCTCCAACCCGATAATCTTTTCGCTCAACGCCGACTGATGTTTCTGTGCATTCTCCCATTCAGCAGCAACATGTTCCAAGAAACTCATCACATCGTCGTGGTCATAGCCCCGAAAGACCTTTTTAAACTCTTGATTCTTGATATCAAAGGATGTCATATTGAACCTCTTGTATGTGGGCAGTCGATATCTTATGCCGCTTTAACCCGCGCGCCGAAGATTGCCGTTCCAACGCGAACATGAGTTGCTCCTTCTTCAATCGCAACCTCAAAATCATTCGTCATTCCCATCGAGAGGAAGGGAAGACTTACACCATCTGACTCCAGAGACCTCTTTAACTCCCGTAATGTCCGAAACGCAGGCCGAGACGCTTCGGGGTCGGGAAGAAAGGGACCGATTGTCATCAATCCCACAACATTCATGCGGGGAAGGGACGCCAATTCCCGAATTAATGTTGGTGCCATATCAACATCCACTCCGAACTTACTCTTCTCACCGGTCGTGTTGACTTCGATCATGACGTCAATTGACCGTGAGAAAGCATCGGCACATCGTGAGATCTGCTTCCCGAGACTGAGTGAATCGACAGCATGAACGAGATGAACCCATTCGGCAATATGTTTCACCTTGTTCGATTGCAGATGTCCTATGAAATGCCATCTGACATCCTTGGCGCGAAGCTCGTCGCGTTTCTGTAAAAGCTCTTGTACATAATTCTCTCCAATGTCTGCCACACCTGCATCGAGGACCTGAGTAATCGACGACACCGCGAATGACTTTGTGACCGCCACTAACGTAACTTCTTCTGGTGTTCTTCCGACCCGCAGACAGGCAGAATGAATGCGCTGTCTGATATTTCTTACGTTTTCGGCAATCATCAGGATTTGAGAGACTCAATATACTTGATTTTTCGACAAAAATCAATGAAGTTTCAAGAATTTCATGTGGAGATCACTTGACTTCGGTTTTATTTTTTATTTATATTCCATCAGTGTAGAGTGAAGATCGGTTGGGATATTACTCAACTAATACGAGGAAAGCATGAGTAGTTTAGATTTTGAGAACGTCGATGACGAACCCGAGAGTCAAGGCGGCAAGAAAGAACACTTCGAAGAAGAGATCAAAAAATTCAAAGAGCGATTGAAGGACGGTGGAGGCGGTTCAACCAACATTGAAGCGTTGGAAGAGATCGTCAATTACTATTTTGAGAGTGAAAAATATGATGAAGCCCTTCATTTCATCAACCTTCTCTTAGAGTATATCCCCTTCAGCAGCGAGACATGGCAGCGGAAAGGCGCGGTCCTTAACAACCTCCAAAGGAACCAAGAAGCTCTCGAATGCTACGATCAAGCCTTGAACCTAAATCCTGTTGACACAGAATTGATCATCAGTCGAGGATTTACCCTTGACAACTTAGGTCGATTTGAGGAAGCTCTCGCGTGTTTCGATCGTGCACTGGAGATCGATCCCGCAAATGAGGAAGCGGTATTTAGTAAGGCGATCACTTACGAAAAGATGGATCGGTTTGAGGACGCCGTGCGACTTTTCAAATTTATCTTGGAGGGTAATCCCTCACATAAGGAAGCTCTTTACGAACTGGGGTTTTGTTATGATTGCCTTGATAAGCTCACCGAAGCGCTACAGTGCTACGACAAACATATCGAAGTCGACCCATACAATTATAATGCATGGTACAACCGAGGCATCGTGCTCAACCGTATCACCCAATATGCGAAGGCAGTCGAGAGTTACGACATGGCGCTCGCCATCAAGGAAGATTTCGGAGCTGCCTGGTACAACAAAGGGAACGCCTTTGCCAATATGGGCAGACTCTATGACGCAGTTGACTGCTACAAACAGACACTCCGGCTTGATGAAAAGGATGTTCCTGCGTGGCACAATCTCGGCAATGCCTACGAGGAACTCGGACTCTACAAAGACGCTATCAAATGCTTTACGCAAGCGCTCAAATTCGATCCTAAACATTACGAGTCGTTTTTCGGTCGCGGAAGCTGTTTCGATTCACTCGATCAATATCGCAAAGCCTATAATGACTACAACAAGGCTCTCTCCATTTGCAGGAATTATCCAGAACTGTGGTATGCGAAAGCAGATGTTGCCTACAACCTCGGGAAATGGCGCGAGGCTCTCTACAGCTACAAAATGGCTGTCCGCTTCGACCCGACAAACATTGAAGCATGGTTTGATTTGGGGGAGACATTGTTGGAATACGGTTACTTCAAAGAGTCCTTGAAGTCATTCAACAAATGTATCGAGCTTCAACCAAAATGGGCGGATCCGTACTACAGTCGGGCAAAAGTCTTGTTCCTCATGCGAAAGACGTTCGATGCTCTGGAATCACTCAAGACTTCGTTCACCCTCGATCCAGACAAGAAGAAAACGTTCGAAAAAGAATTCCCCGGCGTCCGGTCGATTAAAGAATTCACAAGTTTGTTGGAAAAATAAAAACGATTTTGTACCTTCTTCACGGAGCCCGGCAATTCACCGGGCTCTCGCAGTTATGATGACTCCAGAAATTGAATCAAAATATACCCACCTGCAGACCATCCTTCGTGAACTGGGTAGCGTCGTCATTGGATATTCGGGCGGCGTGGACAGCACACTTCTCTTGAAAGTCGCAGTCGACGTTTTAGGGGATAAGGTACTTGCCGTCATTGGAAAATCTGAGACGTACCCCACCCGCGAATACGAAGAGGCTGTTCGCATGGCTCTCGAATTCGGTGCCCGGTACGAAGAGGTTCATACCGAAGAAACGGACGTCTTGAAATTCAAGGAAAACCCCACAGATCGGTGTTACTATTGCAAGACAGAATTGTTCACAAAGCTCGGCTCCATCGCGCAGAAACACGGCATCTCCTGGATCGCCGACGGCACGATCACCGACGATCTCAGCGACTTCCGACCTGGCATGAGAGCAAAGAAGGAACAGAATGTTCGCTCACCTCTTCTCGAAGCGAATATCAGCAAGGCAGACGTTCGGACAATCTCAAAGCATCTCAGTATCCCCACGTGGAATAAGGGTTCTTTCGCGTGTCTCTCCTCTCGTTTCCCCTACGGCATGGCGATCACCAAAGAGGCGCTTGCAAAAATCGATGCAGCAGAAACTCTATTGCGAGATCTGGGTTTCAGATATTTTCGCGTCCGGCACCATGACACAAACACTGCCCGCATTGAAGTGGGGAAAGAGGAAATCTCTCGCCTGCTTGATGAAGACCTTCGCACACGAATAGTTGTACATTTGAAGAAGCTCGGGTTTACGTATACCACTCTCGACCTTCAGGGATACAGGACAGGATCCATGAACGAGGTTTTGACAATTCCTTCGCATATCCAGCCATCAAACGAGACCGCCCCTTAGCCGCTTTTTCTGTCCGCGTTAAACTTCGAACCTTTGAGGGTGTCATTTCAATGTCTTCCTTCCTCATAGTTGCTTGTAGATTTTGAAGAACCCAGCATTGCGCATCTGGCACGAATGCATGTGCCGATGTGTTATGCTTAGCAAAGATTCATTTGTTTTTACTCAGGTTTTTTGTACTTTGATAGCAAAGAGATGACACGCAAAGGAGCGATGGCATGAACGTCTTCAGATTGTTACTGACAATTTTGGTCCTCCTCTTCCTGACGAGCAGTACGTTCACATCTGCACAGGAGACAATCTTCGGAAAAAACAAAGTGCAATACAAGAACTTCGAATGGTTCTTCATCCAATCAAATCACTTCGATGTGTACTTCAGCAAAGGAGGAGAGTCGCTTGCCGAATTCACCGCAGATCACGCTGAATCTTCGTATGCCGCCATCAGCAAGTCGTTCCGGTACCAAATTACGAACCGAATTGCCATTGTCGTCTACAACTCCCACAACGATTTCCAGCAAACGAATGTCGTCAACTCGTACCTTGAGGAGGGGATCGGCGGAGTAACGGAGCTGTTCAAGAATCGCGTGGTCTTGCCATTCGAAGGAGACTACAAGAAATTCCGCCACGTCATTCATCACGAACTCGTCCACGCCGTTCTCAACGACATGTTCTACGGCGGATCCATTCAGTCTATCATTACCAACAACATTACGTTGCAGCTTCCGCTCTGGTTTAATGAGGGACTCGCCGAATATGAGGCGCTCCAGTGGGACACCAATTCAGATATGTTTCTTCGTGACGCAACGGTCCATGAATACCTGCCGCCAATTCAACAACTTAACGGTTACTTCGCATACCGTGGCGGACAATCACTGTGGAACTATATCGCCACGAAGTATGGTGATCAAAAAATTGCAGAGATACTCACCCGTATTAAAGGAATGCGGAGCGTAGATCAAGGATTTCGCAGTGCCATTGGATTGAGCATTGAAGAACTTTCAGAACGATGGCAGAAAGAACAGAAGGTGTTATACTGGCCCGACATCGCCAAGCGTCAGGAACCGGCGGACTATGCGCGCAAACTCACGGATCATACCAAAGACGGAAGCTTTTACAATACGAGTCCGGCTATTTCTCCACAGGGGGATCGCATCGCTTTCATCTCAAACCGCGATGATTACTTCGACGTGTTTATCATGAACTCGATCGATGGAACAATCCAAGAGAAACTCATCAACGGGCAACGCACACCTGATTTTGAAGAGCTTCACTTGCTTACACCCGGGATGGCATGGTCATCGGATGGTAAACGCCTCGCATTGGCAGCAAAGAGTGGAGATCAGGATGCGATCATCATCATCGATGTTAATTCAGGACATGAAGAAAAACTTGAGTTTGCCTTAGATGGGATCTTCTCAGTCGATTGGTCTCCTCAGAACCCTGATTCAACACACCACAATGGAAAACTCGCATTTGTCGGAATTACAAGCGGACATTCGGACATCTATGTGTACGACTTAGACGACAAACAGCTCACAAACCTGACAGACGATATCTTCAGCGATGCCGATCCAGCGTGGTCGACCGACGGGAAAACCATCTTTTTCTCATCGGACCGCGGGAAATATCTCAGCCAAACTTCTCTGCCGCTGAACTTCAAGATGCAGCGGTATGATTCCACACAGATGGATATTTACAATATCGATGCCTCCACCCATTTGATTTCGCGAGTCACCGATTTTCCAACCAGCGACGAGACATCACCCGTTCCGGCTCCCGATGGTAAGCATCTCTACTTCATCTCTGACGTGAATGGAATCAATAATATTTATATGAAGGATCTCTCCAGCGATACTCTGTATCCGAAAACGAATTCTCTGAGCGGTGTCTATCAGCTTTCGCTTTCGCATGACGGCAATAAATTAGTTTTCAACTCGTTGAATAACGGAGGATTCGACCTCTTCCTCATGCGAGGACCGCAGGAAGGTGAAGAAAAGCTCACAAAACTTGAACCCACCGAATATTTGAAGCGGATGGCTGCGATACACCATCCAGCTGCACCGGCAGTCGCTCATAGGGAAAGCGTGAAGGTTGGCGATGACATTGTCATTAAAATGGATAAACAAGATTCGACTAATCTATACGGCAACGATGTCAAAATCGACCTGCGAAATTATGTTTTTAATGATCGATTCAAAGAACAACCAGAAAGGCAGACGGACACCGCAAAACTCTCTCCCATTGCCAACAATGTCGACGAGAATGGCAATTACAAGGTGAACAAGTACAAGATTAACTTCTCGCCCGACATTGTCTACGGCAACGCAGGGTATAACACATACTACGGTGTGCAAGGGTCGACGATCATGGCATTTAGCGACATGCTCGGTAACCATCAGATCTACGTCCTCACCAATTTGCTGTTCGATCTTAAGAACAGCGACTACGCGCTCGCTTACTTTTACCTTCCCAAGCGAATCGATTACGGCATCGAAGGATTCCACAATGCGCGGTTCGTCTACATTCAGGATCAGTTTGGGAATGACAGCGTGCGATACCGGTTCAGAAATTATGGCGTCTCGGGAATAGCATCTCTTCCACTCAATAGATTCGAGCGGTTTGATTTCAGTCTTTCGTGGTACAATATCTCAAGAGACAATATCGATGATGCCTTTGATGTGGCAGAGAAACGCAGCCTGGTTCTTCCTTCGATCAGTTACATCCATGACACAAGTTTGTGGGGAATCATAGCACCTGATAACGGCGAGCGTTACAACGTGAGTCTCATGGCGAGCCCGAAATTGGGAGATCGGTCACTCGGATTTTATTCAGTGACTGCAGATTATCGGCATTACTATCGATTGTGGAGAAACTATACCTTTGCCCTCCGGCTCGCTGGCGGTGGAAGCTTCGGCCAAGATCCACAGCGTTTCATCATTGGCGGCGTCGACAACTGGATCAACCGTCAGTTCGAAAACAACCGTATCCCCATCGAACGCGCGGAAGATTTCGTTTTCCTTACATCCGGCATTCCCTTGCGAGGCTACAACTACAATGCAAGAATGGGAACGAAGTATGGCCTCATGAATATGGAATTTCGTTTTCCGCTCTTCGGTTACTTTACAGCGGGTCCCCTCCCGGTGTTCTTCCAGAGCTTGAGCGGCGTCTTGTTTCTAGACATGGGGGGGGCATGGACAAACAGTAGGGACTTCAAAGCATTCGACAAGGATGAGAACAGCAGCATCTACATGCGCGACCTTCTCGCAGGTACAGGATATGGCATTCGGATGATCTTCCTTGGCTTTCTACTCAAGATGGATGTCGCGTGGTCGTTCAACCTGAAGGAATTTTCAACGCCGAAATATTATTTCTCGGTGGGCGCAGACATCTGATTCGCTTTGCGGGGGCTGCACGTTCATTGTAACGGTTCACCTCTGAACACACTTCGGGGGAGAAGAATAACCCTACAAGGGAAGCAAGACGGAGAACGTGCTGCCTTTGTGTGGCTCACTTCTAACTTCGATTCTCCCTTTATGACGCTCGGCGATCCATTTCGCAATCGAAAGTCCAAGGCCGCTCCCGCCGAGTTCCCTCGAGCGTGCCTTATCGACGCGGAAGAATCGGTCGAAGATTTTCCGTTGGTCTTCTGGTGAGATACCAATTCCCGTATCACTCACTTGAATCTTCGCATAACCGTCGTCGCGCTCCGACGAGAGAGTGACTCTTCCTCTTTCTGGTGTGTACTTAATAGCGTTATCCACAAGATTCAACAACAGTTGACGGAGCCGTAACCGATCACCGAAGATGAGAAGCTCTTCATTCTTGGTCAGTTTCATTGAGATGTGCTTTTTCAGGGCGATAAGCTCCGTGTCCTCATACAATTCCTTGATCAACTCGTTCAGCTTAATCTCCTCCTCATACAAGACATCTTGCTGACCGAACTCAGCTTTGGCGAGCGTAAGAAGATTCTCGGTGATAGCAGAGAGGCGCAAGATTTCCTCCAGGTTACTCACCAAGACTCGCCTGTACTCTTCCGGTTCCTTTGGAGTTCGGAGAGCAAGCTCAACTTCGCCGCGCATGATCGTCAATGGCGTTCGCAATTCGTGCGATGCATCCATGGAAAATTGTTTGATCTGTTCGAATGAATGTCGGAGGCGAACGATCATCCCGTTGAACGTCGATATCAGTCTCCCAATCTCATCATTGACCGATCGTTCCGGAATCTGTTGATCAAGATCATGAGCTGTAATCTGTTGAACGGTTTTCGTCACTTCATCGACCGGACGCAACGACTTGTACGCGAGGAACCACCCTCCCCCAATCGAGATCGCGAGAGCGATAGGAACAAGGATGAGAAAAATTGAAAAGAGATTATCTAGCGCTTCTTTCAGCTCAGAAAGCGGATACGCAACGTAAATGTCGAGTTCCTTTGTGGTTGTCGCCGCAACACGCAGATCCATTCCTTTCTCATTCTGTAACGTCTGGATGGTAATCGTGTTCAGCGGGATATCGCCGACCATCAAACTTTCATCGCCGACAGTGAATGAACGAAAGACAATCGCACCATACTTATTGGTGACTTCGATAAGGGTTTTCTTGGGATTAAGAAGGGCGTGCTCATAAATCTGATTCCATATTTCGTCGTCCGCTTCGCTGGGTTCAGTAGCAGAGGACTCCACGGGTGCGGGTTGAGCCTGAGGCTGTGCAGTCTTGCTCCTTGAGGTGAATCGTTTGCTCGGCTTCACTTTCGAAATCTTCGGCTCGATGAAATTCTTCACCCACTTCACTTCATTGCTCAGGGAGCGATCGAGGTTTTCCGCGAGCTGCCTGCTGAAATATGTATACGCCCCGATGCCGAATGCGATGAGAGTTGTGAGGAGAACAAATGAATACCAGAGAGTGAGTTTCGCCCGAACGGATTTCAAACCCTCGAGCATCTTACTCATCCTTCAAAACGTAACCGACCCCACGCACTGTCTGAAGGAGTTTCTTCTCAAACCCATCATCGACCTTGCTGCGCAGGTGATTGATGTAGACGTCCACAACATTTGTCCCAGTATCAAAGTTATAATTCCAGATGTGTTCTGAGATAATCGTCCGGGTTAACACTCGATTAACGTTGCGCATAAAGTATTCCAGGAGCGCGTATTCCTTCCCTGTCAGTTCGATAAGTTTCTCCCCGCGTTTGGCTTTGTGCGCGACTGTATCTAACTGGAGATCAGCGACCTTGAGCATTGTGGATTTCTCAACTCCGCCTCGACGCAAAAGGGCGCGAACGCGGGCAAGCAGCTCGGCAAAGGCGAATGGTTTGGTGAGATAGTCATCTGCGCCGCTATCCAGTCCCTCAATCTTGTTGTCAACAGAACTCTTTGCTGTAAGCATGAGCACTGGTGTGGTAATCTGTTTCGAACGGATTTCCTTGAGCAACGAGATACCATCTCTCTTCGGGAGGAAGATGTCAAGAATAATGAGATCGAAGGTCTCAGTTGTTGCAGATACGGTTCCCTGTTCACCGTCACTCGCAACCTTTACAGCGTAGTGTTCCTCTTCTAGACCCTGTTGGAGGAACTTCGCGACTTTCTGTTCATCTTCGACTACGAGGATTTTCATATCTCCACTAAGTTTGAGGTTATCTCAATATAATGAAGACTCAGTGCATACGCCATTAATAAAATATTAAAATATTTTAAGGTCAGTTTCAACATACTGATGCATCTGGAACAAGGAAGTTTTATGTGGATAGCTGTTTTCACTTCTGGACAAGTTTTTGTATATTGGCAGGAACATTCAACAACGGCATGAAGAATTTCATCTACTCGCTCCTGTTCAGTTGCCTTTTTCTGGGTTGCTTCCACCAAATAGCGGTCAACTCACTCGGCGGCATCATGGATGATGGTTTTGTTGTGTTGAACGAAGAACAAGATCTTGACATCGCAGACAAAAGCATCGCTTCCAACCTGAAACTGCTTGAAACAATTCTCCGTAGTGACCCTAACAATACTCACTATCTCTTTCTTGCGTCGATGGGATATTCGAGTTATGCGCTCGGCTTCGTCGAGGATGATAATCCTGACCGTGCCCGGCTCTTGTATTTACGGGGGACAGACTATGGCATGAAGATCCTCTATCACAACACGAAGTTTGCCAATGCGAGAGTCAAAAGCATCGATGAGTTTCGCACAGCGCTATCATCGTTCACGAAAGACGATGTTCCGGCAATGTTCTGGACTGCAATCGGGTGGGGAAGTTACATCAGTTTAAGTATTTCTGATCCGACAGCGCTCGCTGATTTGGAAAAAGTCGAAGCGATGATGCACTTTGTACTAGAGAAGGATTCAACCTACTTTTATGGTGGCGCCCACTTTTTCCTCGGGACAGTGGATGGGAGCCGACCGCAAATGTTCGGCGGTCACCCCGAGGCATCCCGAGAGCATTTTGAAGAGTGCCTAAAAATCAATAGCGGAAAATTTCTCATGACATACGTGTACTATGCACGTTCGTATGCCGTTCAGACTCAGAATCAGAAACTGTTTGATGAATGTTTGACTATCGTCGACACGACATCTATTGATATCCTCCCCCAGGCCCGGCTCTCGAACGCTATCGCAAAGAAGAAGGCAAAACTCCTCCGAGAAAAAACTGATCAACTATTCTAATTAATCACACATCATTACCACTATGGAATGCCTGTTGAAGTGGCTTAGATATTTGTCGCTTAGCTGTTTCTTCCTTTCGTCTTCGCTGTTGGGCCAACAATACACGATCAAATTTGCAACGCTTGCGCCGGAGGGTAGCACGTGGATGAACGTTATGAAAGAATACGATCAGGCGGTGCGCAAAGAAAGTAACGGTCGATTGGGATTCAAGACGTATCCAGGAGGCGTGCAGGGTGATGAGAAAGATATACTCAGAAAGATTAAGCTAGGGCAATTGCATAGCGCGGGTGTTACAGGAAATGGACTGACAACAATCGCACCGAAGGCGAGAATCCTCGACTCGCCCTTCCTTTTCAAATCGTACGAAGAAGTCGACAAGGTGTACGAAACATTTGATGACGAATTTCATCGGGCATTCGAGGACAATGGTTACGTGAACCTTGGTTGGGCGGAAGTCGGTTTCATTTATATCTTCACAAATACGCCAGTGAAGATCCCTGCTGACTTGAAAAGCGTCAAGATGTGGATGTGGGAAGGGGATCCGATTGCAGAAGTAGCGTTCAAGGCTCAGGGGATCAACCCGATTCCATTGACAATCACTGATGTGCTCACTTCACTGCAAACAAAACTGATCGATGGCGTCTATACATCGCCGCTCGGAGCCATCGCGCTGCAATGGTTTTCTCGAGTAAAGTATATGTTGAATGCTCCCCTCGCCGACGCAGCGGGGGCAGTTGTCATCTCCAAAAAGAAATTCGATGAGCTTCCTTCCGACCTTCAAGAAATCCTGAAACGGAACGGAAAGAAATATATGCACAAACTCACTCAACTGAGTCGGGTGGATAACGCGAAAGCGCTCGAGACACTCAAGAACAATGGAATCACAATTGTCGATCCGCCCTCACACGATGTGCTTGCCTTGTACGACGAGATCGGAAGAAAGGCCCGTCGTCTCCTCGTCGGAAAATTGTTCTCGGAAGATCTGCTGAACCGCGTTGAGCAAACAGTATCAGATTTCCGAGCAAACCATAACAAGAATCCGAAATGAAGATCATCAAGACACTCAGCAGCGGCGTTTCATTCATCGAACGAATGCTTCTTGTCCTCCTTTTTAGCGTGATGGTAGTGCTTGCATTCTTGCAAGTTGTCATGCGCAATGTCTTCTCGACAGGGTTCCTCTGGGCTGATCCACTCCTCCGCCACATGGTATTGTGGATCGGGCTCCTTGGAGCGTCTCTTGCCACACAGGGCGAAAAACATATCAACCTCGACATCATCACCCGGTACACCTCTGCTCGAGTAACTAACCTGCTCCGCATCGTAACAAACCTCTTCGCCGGCATCATTACATTTTTCCTCGCACATGCCGGATACAATTTTTTGCAAAATGAGATAGCGACGAACGACGTCCTCTTCACGATCGGACACGTAAATTATCAAGCATGGTGGTTCCAGCTTATCATCCCTATCGGCTTTGGTCTCATGGCATTTCGCTTCGCCATCAGAACCATCGAACATTGCATCGAGTCGTTCCGTCCATTCGAACCGTCTCGACCGCCCGTCAATGTGCCAACCATTGAGATCTGATGGAACCCATTCTCTACGGCATATTTCTTATCGCCCTCGCGTTCCTTGGGTCCCCACTGTTCGCAATCATTGGCGCAATCGCACTGCTTGCCTTTCATACCGTTGGAATTGATACGTCGGCAATCATCGTTGAGATGTATCGCCTGACGAGCGCACCTACACTCATTGCAATACCCTTATTCACATTCGCCGGCTACGTTCTTGCGGAGAGCAAAACTCCCAAACGGCTCGTCGCACTCACGCAAGCGCTCTTCGGCTGGATGTCGGGTGGGCTGGCAATCGTCTCTCTTGTTTCGTGCGCGATCTTCACCGCATTTACAGGTGCCTCGGGTGTTACGATCATCGCGCTGGGAGGATTGCTGTATCCGATTTTGCTTCAGGAAAAATATTCGGAGAAATTTTCTCTTGGTCTGCTTACAACGTCTGGCAGTCTTGGCCTTTTGTTTCCGCCGAGTTTGCCGCTGATCTTGTATTCGATGGTCGCATCAAACTCGCGCACCGTTGGTGGGTCAGTGCCCGATGTTTCGATTGATAAATTGTTCGTCGCCGGACTACTTCCAGGGATTCTTCTCGTCGTTATCCTGTCGATCTATAGTGTCCGTCAGGGATCGAAGTCGCATGTTCCCAAAATCCCATTCGATTGGAACAATGTGTTCGCCGCGCTGAAAGCCGCAGCATGGGAAATCCCCCTCCCGTTTCTGATCATCGGAGGCATTTATGGCGGATTGTTTACTGCGACCGAAGCAGCCGCGGTGACCGCCTTTTATGTGTTGGTTGTCGAAGTTTTTATCTATCGTGACCTTAAACTCTTCTCCGATATTCCTCGGATCATGAGGGAAAGCATGGTTCTTGTGGGCGCGATCATCGTCATCCTTGGATGCGCGATGGGATTGACGAATTACCTCATCGATCAAGAAGTCCCGATGAAACTCTTCACCCTGATCCAGCAGTTCATCTCGAGCCGGGCGATCTTTCTCATTCTGCTCAACATTTTTCTTTTGATCGTGGGAATGATGATGGATATTTTTTCCGCAATCATTGTCGTTGTGCCGCTCATCGTCCCGATCGCGACAGCATACGAGATCAATCCTGTCCATCTCGGAATTATCTTTCTCACGAATCTGGAGATCGGGTATCTCACACCGCCGGTCGGACTCAACCTGTTCATATCGAGTTTCCGCTTCGAGAAACCGATTTCATACGTCGTGAGAGCTGTTCTCCCTTACATCGGGATTTTGCTCGTCGCATTGCTCGTGGTGACGTATGTCCCTCAGCTGAGCTTATGGCTTGTAGAGATCTTTGGAATTAGATAGACATAGAAGAGACTTCCGAAATATTCGGTGGATGTCATCTGGAGAATGAACCTATGAATATATCATTTCTTCTGTTGATCGTATGCACGGCTACCCTCCAGGCTCAAGAGGGTCGGTTGATTCGAAATCCTATCAGAAATATCCCTAAGGCAGTGAGAACAGAATTCACTGCCCAGCATGTGGATGACCGCTATACCATCACCTACCAACTCTATCCATATTACCTGAAGGGAGATTTCAATGGAGATGGGAGGCGCGACTTCGCAATTCAAATCACAGAGAAGTCGACGGGCAAAGCAGGAGTCGCCATCTTCCATGGAAAGAAACCCCAAGCGCTCTCCACCCAGGTGATAATCGCCGGCGCTGGAAAACCCCTCGGCAAAGCGGGCGATGATTTGCGATGGGTGAATTTCTGGAACGTTGATCGGAAGAGAAAGGGCTCGCTAGAGATGTGGGACAAATCGTTGCAGACATTAAAAGCAGACGCACTGACAATGGGCAGACGTGATTCGACGAGTGGATTGATTTATTGGGACGGGAAGAAATATTCGTGGTCCAAACTGAAACAGTAACCTACACGCAGAGACGTAGGGTACTACTCATCAAGAGATGACCCCATGGGCTACGTCGCAGCTTGAAAAAATGTTCCATGCGCTCGTTCACCTATAAAGAACTCCTCGCCTCGCAATTCAATCTACTTCCCATTGCAATCTACGACGCTTTCCCATCAGTGCTCTTCGGTCGTCTACTCGTGGTAGCAACAAAGCTCGGTGTATTTGAGTCTCTCAGCGAACGCGAACAGACATCAGCAGAGCTTGCATCATCTCTGAGTCTGCCCCTCAAGAGTATAGAATTGATGCTTCCTCCACTGACTGCCACACACTACCTCAAGAACAATGGAGTGCGTTACGCTCTTGCTCCACAAGCAGCCAAATGGCTCACCAAGTCTTCGCCCCACTATATCGGCAATTTTCTTGCATATATCGAGTTGCTTCATTCTCATTGGATATACCTTGAGAAGACGCTGAAGCAAGGTAACCCGCCGAAAGTCTATCCAGAGTTCTTCACGATGAAAGAATGGGAAACGTATACCCTCGGCATGATGGATCTGGCAAAGCTCATCATGCCGCGCCTTATGCCGAAACTTCGACTCCCGACGGATGTCCGTACTCTCCTCGACGTGTGCGGCTCGCACGGCCTATATTCGATCGAACTCGTCAAACGCCATCCGAACCTCACGGCGACAATTGCAGATTTCCCCCAAGTCCTTGAGACCACGAAGGGGATCATATCCAAACACAAACTTCAGCACAGAATCTCACTTGTTCCATGCGATGTTACGCGGACAACATTTAAGTCAGAAGAATACGATATCGTGTTGGCTTTTAACATCATTCATGGATTTGATAAAGAAGGGAACAAAAGATTTTTGCAGTCAATAGCCTCCGCATTACGGCTCAAGGGTAAAGTCTTCATCCTCGACGAGTTGTCAGACGAACGAAGCTCTGGTGTCAACAGAGTCTTACCGTTGATGGTTGGGTTAAATCTTCTCAATGAAATCGGAGGTAGCGTTTATTCTTTCGAAGAGGTCAGAGCGTGGTGCGAACAGGCCGGACTACACCACGTACAGCATCATCCGCTCTCACTACCGGGCGTGAGTCTGGTCAGCGCAAGCAAATCATAACCGCAAGCCTCCTTGCCGATTTAGTTCTTGATGGTAAACGACCTCCTCGCGGAAAAATTTCCCACGATCATCTCGTACGAATATGCTCCACTTCGCAACTTCGAGACTGGCGCTGCGGCAATATGCCTGCCAGATTCTTGTATTGAATCAACAAGAGTGATGACTTCCCTGTTCGAAACATCCAGAATCGATACTCTCACCGGAGCGGACTCTCTGACCTCGTAAGGAATGAAGACAACCCCCGAGGCTGGTTCCGGATAATGATGACCGAGCCTATTTCGCGGGATCAGCTGCTTAGAGAGTTCAACAACTTCGGGGATGATAACACTCTCCACGGCGGGCAGACTCTCATTATTGCCCCTATCGAGGGAAGAGACGGCGTAAAAGTATGTCGGAGCGGTCGCCAGACCGATCGTGTCGAGAAATTCTTTTGTTACACTTGTGGTGATTGCTATAAGGTTTGCTGCCGAAATCATGTTGATGGGTTTGGTAGTTAAACGATAAATGTCATAGCATTTCGCTCCATCGCCATCCACAGCTGGACGCGGAGACTTCCACTCTATCTTGAACACACCGCTCGCGACGCCGGTCACCTTCACATTGGTCGGCGGGTTCGGTGGAATCGAATCTTTCCACGGCATGGGTGGGATGTTTGCGGGGAACCGGTATCGCCCTCCCATTTGCAATACTCTACTGATGTTCTCGAATCGGAAAAATGAGTTGCCGTGTGCCCCAATTTTGCGCGTCGTGTCGATCAACGCGGGTAATTGAGTCAATACCTCAGGTTTGTACGCTCCAATACCAAGGTAGATATGGCGGCCAAAAGAATTCAGCGCCCAATCTCGCGCGATCGCCGCAAAATCGGGTTCGCCACGTTGTTCTCCAAGCGACCAGTATGTCTGTGGCACAAGGTAGTCTTGCGTGCCTTCACGCAGCCATCGACGAGAATCCTGATACAAATCAGAATAGCTCTGCAACCCTCTCGCACCGTCGATATTGGTGTAAATACCGATCGGTGATGAACCAATCTTCAGCATCGGTTTTACTATGACGACGGAATCGTGGAATGCTCGCACGAACGCATTGATATTCTCCCGTCGCCAATCTGCTCGCGCGAGACTCCCACCGTACCGTTTGTAAGTGGCATCATCGGGAAAGGGTTTGGCGGGATAACGGATAAAGTCAAAATGTATTCCATCAATATCGTACTTGCGAACAATGTCCATCGCGACCTTGACCAAATAGTTACGTGCGGCGGGAATCCCAGGGTCAATCCACCATTCACCATCGACAAGATGGAGCCACTCCGGATGGAGGCTGTGATGCTGCGGAATCGAATTCAGTGCTTGTCCGTTGCCGTATTTCGCCAGATTCGTGTTGAACCATGCATGTAGTTCCATCGCATGAGCGTGTGCTTCCTGAATGACGAATGCCAACGGATCCCATCCGGGATCCTTACCGAGCGTTCCCGTCAACTGTTGCGACCATGGTTCGTATTGCGACTGGTACATTGCATCAGCGCGTCCTCTCACCTGAAAAAATATGGTATTAAAATTCGCCTTGCTAAGGCTGATGACCATCTCCCTCAATGAGCGTTGCTGCTCTGTATGATCAAACGACTTAGGCCAATCCAGTCCCAACACTGTCGTAATCCACACTGCACGGACTTCTCTCTTTGGACTGGGGCTGATCAGAGAATTATCCTGAGCAAAGCCCATCGGGTGGAGAAAAAGATACACAAGAAACCAATACCAGGAGTAGCGCTGCAAAGTGCTTCGCGAGTAAGACAATTGATCAAGAAATTTGCTCTAATATAACGTGAATAGATTATATAATCAATGGCTGCAGAGAGTCCCTTGAAAAAGATCGCGAGCCCCTATGAGCTATACGCAACATTCCTGCACTCCGCGGTGAGGTCAGTAAATCGAAAGTCATGAAAAAATATTCCATCGATTCTCTACGGACCTAAGGGATGTTGAGCAATGATTGACTTTAACCTAAATTTCTATTATATTTTCACTCCGGAATTCAGCTAACTGACCTTATTTTAATCAATTTCTTGATTTAGGAGTTAGAAAACCTTACGTGAAGAAAAATCGTGGCAAACTAATTTTTATTATTGCCTGCATCCTCCTCTCATTCTACTTCCTCTACCCTACGTACAAAGACTACAAGTTCACAAAAGAACTTCGCAGCTTAGTCGGCGAGGATAGCGTGAAGTTTATCGAAGGGCATGAAGGTGAGATTCGCGATGCGCGCGCGAATCGCATCAAGTTGGGACTTGATCTCCAGGGCGGCATGAGAGTGGTCCTTGAAGTCGACGTGATGAAGTTACTCCAAGACCTCGCCAGGAATAAAGACGATGTGTTCAATTCCATCATGGACGAAGTCCGAAGCGAAGCAAAAAGGTCCGACCAAGACCTCCTCGATATTGTTCAGAAGAAGTTTCAGGCAAAACAAGTCCGTATCGCTCGATATTACGGCAACATCCGCGACAGTGATGACGATGTAATGAAAAAATTGCGTGATGAATCGACGAATGCCATCGACCGGGGTATGGAGATCATAGACAACCGTGTCAATCAATATGGTGTCTCAGAGCCGTCAATTCAAAAGTCGGGTGGACGTCGAATTATCGTGGAACTCCCCGGGGTGAGTAAAGAAGCGGAAGTTCAGGATCTCATTGGAAAGACTGCGTTGTTGGAGTTCAAGCTCTTAATGGAGCCAGAAATTGCGTTGAAAGTGTATGAGTCGATCGATAAAGCCCTTGCCGGCAAATCAACTACAGACTCGACCGCTGCCGATACGTCAAAGCAGCTCGCTGCAGATAGTAAAACACCTTCTGATACTTCCAAACAGCTTGATACTTCTCTCACTCCGCTCCCCGAAGAACAGTTAAAGGCGGCAGAGCAGACGAAGAAAGAGCATCCGTTCTTCGCACTGGCAAATACGTTTCAGCAGGAAAACCAGGGTTGGAACGGACAGTTATATTCTGCCGAAGAAAATAAGTCAAAGGTAATGCGAATCCTCGAACGACCAGAAATCAAAAGACTGATCCCATCAGACATGGGTTTTGTGTGGTCGGCAAAGTCGGCTCTCGTCTCCGAGGGGAAAAAGTATTACACGTTGTATGCTGTGAAGAACATGGCCGAATTGACCGGTGGAGTAATCACTAATGCACGGGCGACGATTGATCCCACGTATAATACACCAATCGTCAACATGGAAATGAATAGCGAGGGTGCACGAGACTGGGCTCGCATCACCGGCGCGAATGTGAAGAAGCGTATCGCGATCATCATGGATAACGGTTGTTACTCGGCACCTGTTGTGCAACAGAAGATCACCGGCGGCAATTCCCAGATCACCGGCATGGAGAGCGTTGATGAAGCCAAACGATTGGAGATCGTCTTAAAAGCCGGCGCGTTACCTGCGCCTGTTGAGATCATCCAGCAAACAACCGTTGGTCCTTCATTAGGCGAAGATTCAATCCGACAGGGCGTTTCATCATCACTCCTCGCATTCGGATTAACAATTGTCTTCATGATCATCTACTATAAGACTGGTGGGACAATGGCAGACATCGCGTTGCTCCTTAACCTTCTCTTCACGCTCGCCGTCCTGTCTGGATTTAAAGGAACGCTGACTCTTCCGGGTATTGCCGGAATCATTCTTACGATGGCTGTTGCAGTCGATGCGAACGTGCTCATCTATGAGCGCATTCGGGAAGAATCGGTGACAGGCAAAACTCTGGCTGCGGCAATCGATGTTGGGTACGCTAAAGCCTTCACAGCAATTTTAGACTCTAATCTCACGACGTTTATCACCGGTGTGATCTTGTACCAGTTCGGCGTCGGACCCATTCAAGGGTTCGCTCTCACGTTGATGATCGGTATTGTCGCAAGTATGTTTAGCGCGATCGTTATTACACGAGTGATCTTCGATATCATGACGGAACGCGGTAAAGTAGTCAGTTTTGGATAATTTTGAATCTGGAGATTTGAATGCGATTTTTCGGTAAGACAAATATAGATTTCATGGGCCCGCGGAAGAGATGGTATCTCATTTCGCTTTCCGTCATCGTCATCGGTATGCTCTCGATCCCGCTCAAAGGTGGACTCGACTATGGTCTCGATTTCACCGGAGGTACAGAACTCGTTGTCGGATTTAACAAGGTGCCTGATGTCGCGGAAGTCCGTGCAATGATGAACGCGGCTGGATTTGCAAAAACTGAAATTAAGACCTTCGGTGATCCGAACAAACTTCTCATTCGCACACAGACGCTTGCTGAAGGCACAGTTGTCGGCGACAGAATCAAGGCGGCGCTGAAACAGACATTCCCTTCTCTCAACCCTCAGGTGCTTGAAGAGCAAAAGATTGGCGCGAAGGTGGGGGCAGAGCTGAGAAAGGACGCATTCCTTGCAGTCGTCTTCTCACTCATCGCAATGTTGATTTACGTCGGATTCCGATTTAAGTTCATCTATGGCGTGGGTGCAGTTGCGGCCCTGTTCCATGACGTTCTTGTTACCCTCGGAGTTATCTCACTTGTCGACGGATTGACACCGTTTACGAATTTTGAGATCGACCAGAATATGATCGCGGCATTCCTAACGCTCGTCGGTCTATCCGTCAACGACACGGTGGTTATCTTCGACCGTATGCGCGAGAATCAGAAAATTTATAGATCGATGAGTTTGTCGGATTTGATGAACAAGAGTCTAAATGAAACGCTGAGTCGGACGATTATCACCTCGGGCACGATCTTCATCGTCACTGTGGTGCTCTTCCTCCTGGGCGGCGAGGTAAACCGAGGGTTCGCCTTTGCCATGACGATCGGCATTATCACAGGAACATATTCATCGATCTATATCGCGAGCGCGATCGTTCTTGACTACACTAACCGAAAACTTGCAAAGAAGCAGAAACCGGCGGTGACGGAAAAAGCCACGTATGAAGTTATCCACTAAAGAGTCGAACGGCATAACGATTCTTTCCCTTGAAGGAAGCGTCCTTGGCGGACCCGATGCAACCGCGTTGAATGACGTGCTGCACAAGCTCGTGGAAAAGAAAAAGAAGCATGTGCTGCTCGACCTCTCCGGCGTTCAGACCATGAATAGTTCCGGCTTAAGCATGTTGATCGGTGCGTTGACGACTATGCGCAACGCTGGAGGCGATCTCAAAATCGCCGCCGCGTCGAAAAAGATTGAATCGCTGTTGGTCATTACACGATTGACCACGGTGTTTGAGCTCTATCCCTCCGTCAAGAAAGCGATTGAAAGCTTCACGTAATCATTGTCCTCATTGATCTTAAACGAGACTCCGATGTAGTTGTTTCCCGTCGGAGTTTTTCATTTATTTGGAATCAGTATGTCTGTACAAATTATTGTCGGAGCCCAGTGGGGCGATGAAGGCAAGGGAAAAATCGTTGACCACCTCAGCGAGAAGGTCGATATCGTTGCTCGCTATCAGGGTGGCGCGAATGCAGGGCACACCGTTGTGATCGGCGAACGGGAGTACGTTCTCCATCTCATCCCATCCGGCATCTTCCATCCTCATGTTAGGTGCGTGATCGGCAATGGGACCGTGATTGATCCCATTGCACTTATGGATGAGATCAAACAGCTACAGCAGCTACATGTTGATATTGAGGGGCGGCTATTGATCAGTCATCATGCACATCTCATCATGCCATATCATAAACTGCTTGACACGATTCGCGAACAGACCTCGGAAAAGATTGGGACGACTGGAAGAGGAATCGGTCCAGCGTACATCGATAAAGTGATGCGGGTCGGCATCCGGATTGTCGACCTACTTGATCGAACCGTGTTTGTCGCAAAACTCAAGCGGAACATCGAAGAAAAGAATAAGATCCTCAAGAAAATCTATGGGAACCCGGAGCTTGATGTTGAGAAGATCGTGGATGAATATGAGGAATTCGATAAAAAAATCGATGAATACGTTACCGATACATCGCTGTATCTGAACACCGCACTGAGGGAAGGAAAGCGAATCCTTGCAGAAGGTGCTCAGGGTGCTCTCCTCGATGTTGACCACGGAACGTATCCGTTCGTGACTTCCTCTAACCCGACAAGCGGGGGCGCGTGTACTGGATTGGGAATTCCTCCGACATCGGTGAACTCTGTCGTCGGCGTTGTGAAGGCATACTCGACACGGGTTGGGAATGGCCCATTTCCTACGGAACTTTCAGATCCAATTGGAGACAGATTGCGAGCGACGGGTGGTGAATTCGGCGCTACAACCGGTCGACCGCGGCGGTGCGGCTGGTTCGACGCGGTAAGCCTGCGATATTCGGTGATGGTCAACGGCATCAAGGAAATCGCCGTCACGAAGCTCGACGTTCTGGATGAATTCGATCACATTAAGGTGTGCACCGGATACGAAGTGAATGGAAAACGACTGAGAACGTTTCCCACCGATGTGCACACCCTCGACGATGTCACACCGATCTATGAGACATTTGATGGGTGGGAGACGTCGACCTCATCGCTCACGTCGTATGCAGATCTTCCCGCAAACGCCCGCCGGTATCTGGAAGCGCTTGCTTCACTTACAGGCACAGAGCTCTGGATCATTTCTGTCGGCGCGCGGAGGGATCAAACAATTTTTGTGGACTAAGTCTCGTCCATGTCCTCGCCGCGTTCAGCCAATATCAAACTCATCCTCCTGATCATCGCAGTCGTCATCGTCGTCGGGACGCTGCTCTACACACGATCGATCGTGGAGCAACTCCTGCAACGCGAACGCGACGTGGCAAGTCTCCACGCACGGTCCCTCGAGTTCATTGCCAACAAACCTGCAGACAAAGGGAGTGACCAAGCGGATTACAGCTTCATCTTCAGCGAAGTCATCCGATCTATTGATTTTCCTATGGTGCTGTCGGATGCGCACGACCAACCACTCCAGCCATATCGCCTCAACGCAAGAAATATTGAGATCGATTCCACACTCTCTGAACAACGACAAGAAGAATTTCTCCTGCAGGAAATTCAGACATTCGATCAGCAGAATATTCCAATTAACGTCATCCTCAAAATAAGCGAGAACGACTCCATCGTCCAACATCTCCATTACGGCGAGTCACCGTTGATCACAAAGTTACGCTGGCTGCCATACATCGAGATCGGCGTTGCGGGCATGTTCGTCCTCATCGGCTACGTCGGCTTCAGCTACATCAAGCGCAGCGAGCAAAGTAATATTTGGGTAGGGATGGCAAAGGAGACCGCTCATCAACTGGGGACGCCGCTCTCAAGCCTGATGGGATGGCTGGAAATGATGAAAGACTATGCAGAAGAAAACCCGAAGCAGCTCTCCACCATTTCAGAAATGGAACATGATCTGATTCGGCTTCAGAAAGTCACCGACCGATTTTCAAAAATCGGCTCGAAACCGAGTCTCAAGGAAGAAAATCTCCATGAGGTTATTCAAGGAGTCATCCAGTATTTCCGGAACCGCCTTCCCTCCCGTTTTGCCGAAGGACGAAATCTCGACATTGCCATTGACACGCAAGATCATCTCACTGCGAATATCAACCGGGAGTTGTTCGAATGGGTGATCGAAAACCTCATCAAGAACGCTCTGGATGCAAT